>NZ_JBGEWD010000003.1:0-249959 GCF_041205085.1 Clostridium moutaii | reverse complement strand
ATTTTTCAATGAGCGTTTGACCTATTTTTATGTTAACATAAACAACTTCCTTTACCCTTGCATAATATATTCTTAAAAATTTATTTAATGCTGCTATCTTTGCCATTAATATCATTACTTCCTATCTTAATTTTTTGTATAATAAAAGAACCTATATCAACTATAGATTCTTTAAATGCTTTATATATACATAGATATGTAGGAAAAAATTTTTTCAATATTGAATTCACTTATATCCGAATTATATCGACTCAATGCATAAATAGTTTCAATCTTTTGAGGAAGTTCATCAAAAGTAAATGGGAAAGGTGATTGCCTATCCTCCCTTACCAATCCATTACAACTATTCTCCATAATAAAAAACTTTCCATACATGTCGTCATCCTTTTGAACTAATAAAATATTAAATCCAGTTTTATTTTTAGTTTCCAAATAACCCCATGCCATTATTTTACCTTCTCTTATTTTAAACATTTGAGGAGTGAATTCTCTTTGTTCTCCATACATATGCATACGATATTTTTCCTCTCCTAAATACAACCTTTCTATTACTGGTGCAAGGCAAATACTTATAGTATTATGTGATGGTGTTATAATTCTAAATGAATAAATATTTAAATATTCATCTGAATAATATTTATGATCTTCACGGATCTGTTCAACTTTAATATTACCATTAGGATACTTTGAATTAAACTCACCAATAAAACTTATAAGAGGTTCATAAATATCTTGTTGAAATTTATACTTAACAAGATTACAAAATTCATTTTCTTTCTTTTGTTGTATTTCCTTTTTAGAAATTTCTCTTTTTATTGAATCATCTTTTTGCAACCTATTATTTAACATAGCATTTATATACTCAGATCCAATTGTTGATGTCCCTAAATTCTCTGTTTTAAAATAATTATATATATCATTCCAATTTGAAAATCTTTTCGATGTTGACTTTTCAAGCATTTTCATAATAACATTTGATATTACAGGTGAAATATTATTATTTATTTTATTTGGAACATCAGGAATTTGAAACATATGAGCATTTTTCCATTCATTTAAATTTCTTGTATTTGAAACATGATATGGATATTGTAATGTAGCCAATTCATAAAATACAATTCCCATAGAATATATATCTAATTGTATTGTATTCTTATCATTGTTCCATGCTTCAGGAGCAACATACATATATGTTCCATATCCCTTAAACGTTATTTTTCTTGTCTTTTCTGAAGCAAATTTAGACAATCCAAAATCACTAATTTTTAACTGTGAATTACTTATAAGTATGTTCTCGGGCTTAATATCTCTATGAACAAGGACACTATTTACTGATTTCATACCATTTATAAGCTGATTATAAAAAGAAATTAGTAATTCATTCGGTATAAACTCTTTTTTGCTTTTATAATCATCAATAACTTTTCTTAAGTCACCCTGATTAGCATATTCCATTATTATATAAGGGGGTAATTCAGGATACTTTTTACCATCATGAGTAAATTCATATTGGATAACATTTTCACATTTTATTTTCGATGATGTATTTATTTCATTTATAAATGCATTATATTGTTCCCCATCTTCAAAATTAGATTGAATAGTTTTAATTGCCCATATAGTATTATCATTTAACCTTTTAGTTTTAAATACTATTCCAAACCCTCCGCTATTAATAGCATTTTCTATCAAATATTGTTGTCCATTTCTACCATAAACAATTGAACCTACCGTAATAATCATATGCAAATGGTCACCTCTTTTAAATAAAAATAATCATATACATAGTAATTATACCACAACATATAGTATATAAACCATATTTTTCTACTATATATAATTATTTGTTTTCTTCATGATAATCAATTTGTTTTTTAAGATCACATAAATACGCTAATATTGAAATACATTTATTACTATTAGTTCTATTCCCATATGTAATATCATTACCATGAATTATACCATGTCTATTAAATCTAGAATAAATCTCATTATTATTATATTTTTCATCTATATCCTCTGTATTAATAGCTAAAGAACTCAATAATTCAAGCGGGTGATAAATTAATAAATATTCTATATTGTCTGTCTCAGGATCAATATCATTTTTTTCTAAAAAACCTTTTATTTTATCTTTAGTTTTTGGCTTATTATGTATTTTTGAATATAAACTAACACCTAAAATTTCATTGCATATTCCATCTGCTTGTATTAAAAATATTGGTATACTAAGTGTATATAGCTCTTTTTTATGTGCATCATATGCATCATTAATAATATTTTTATGTGTAGGAAATAATTGAAATGTTTTTTGGATTATATAATCTGATTCATTATCAATAAAATCATTCATAATTCTATTAACATTATTTTTATAATCATTTATATTATTACTTTTTTTATATTCCTCAATAACATAATATAAATCATTAATATCTGGTATTGAAAATTCTCCAAATGTATACCATGAAAATTTTAATAATTCTATATTTACATTTTTAATTCTTTTAGGCAATTTTTCCTTTAAATCATTCATTGCCAAAACCAATTCTGGAATTTTATTAAATACTTCTGAAGATTGAATACATTTTACAAGATTATTAGCATAATCGCTTATATAATTAACATATGGTTGAAATACTTCATAAATTTTTGACATTGTCTCTATAGTACCTTTTAAACTTGAAGTAATAATCTCAGACATATTTTTTAGATGATCCATATACTTATCTTTTTCATACTCAATTGCATGATAAAACCTTTCAAAATAATCATCTATTACATTTTTATTGTAATATTCAGTTAAATCATCAGATTGTTTAACTGTCACTTCTAATATTTTAATCAAATATCTATCATCAAATTTTTCTATATCATTCAATTCTATATTCTTAACTACTTGATCAACTTGAGCCATATTATTATTTATCATAGATAAAACTAAACTACAAAACGCTTTTCTATAATCTTTATATTTGTCATATGATTCAAAATATTTTTTTTGAACACTCATACTATAATATACAGGAACATAAATTATCCCTTTATCAATTGATATTTGGACTATTTCTGTATTATCCTTAATCCCTTGTATTAATCCACTTATATCATAAATCCTTTTCTCTTTCCCATCATTTTTATTATTCTCCATAATATCACTCCTACAGCAATATTATACTATAATCTGTATCTAAAATTCATTTTATAATAAATTATTTCTCACTTCTTATACCTCCGTATAGCTATTTTAAAACACTTTAGATATACTGGATGAATGTCCTCCTCATACTGAGGAACGCCTATATCTATTTATTTAGTTACTTCTATAGATTTTTAATTTTCATATAATCATTCTATCTTTTAATCTGATTTAATACACTTCTGAAAACAATCATCCTTTTACACGTATTAAAAATAAAAATTTACACTATACTACTATTATTCCATAATTTTGAGAGGATGATTTATTATATTAAATAATAAAGTAATCAAGATTTTAATAATTATAAATCTACTTTTTTTATCCATAATCCTTTTTAGCAAAATACACTTTATTTTTAAGATAATAGGAACTTTATATAGATGCATTTTAGTTCCAATAATTATTTCAGTATTCCTATTCTATATATTAAAGCCCTTAAACAATATATTCAACCAAAAAGGCATTAGTAAAGGTATTTCCTCATTGCTTACCTTAATTATTAGTCTAATTATTACTTCATTAATTTCATATTTCTTTATTAGATATGCCATATTAGAGTTTAATGGATTAGCTAAAAACATAAATAATCCTATTCCTAATACTAGCACCACTACTAGTCAGAACCCTATAAATTCAATTGTCAATGAAATCTATAGGTCTATTAACATTAATAAGTTAATTAAAATAGCTAATAATATAATGACTCATTACATACAAAAATTCCAAAGCAATCCATATGAGAATATAAATAGCATTGTTGAAGTGTTTTCTAAAATATTATTGGTGTTGTTAATTTTATTTTTCCTTTTAAAGGATGGTTCTAAATTTAAGGATAAGTTTATAGATTTCTTCTCTGAAAAATATAAAGATTTTTTATCTGAAACACTTTATAACATGAATAAGGCATTAAATGCATATGTAACTGGTCAACTAATGGTAGCACTTTCCTTAGCTATTATGATATACATAGGTTATAAAATAATAGGTATGTCAAATGCATTAATATTGGCTTCTTTTACTTTTATTTTAGGTTTTATACCTTTTATAGGATTTTTTATAGCTATGATAATTCCATCACTCATAGCTATAAGCAACGGCTTATATATGATAATAAAGCTTAGTATAGTATTTATTACTGTTCAGACATTAAAGGGAAGAGTAGTAGTTCCTTTAGTTATGTCATCTGCATTAAAAATACATCCTCTTACAGATATATTTTTAGTAGTAACAGCTGTTTCCTATGGAGGCCCTATGGCAGCTTTTGTAGTTGTTCCCCTCTATGCAATAGTAAAGGTTACTGTATTAAGTTTATATAAATATAAAATAATAAAAATAAGGTAGAATGTCTTATAAAATGCTCCATTCAGAACACTACCTAACTTCATTATAATATTTGCCACTCTAAAAAAAGAAATCTAGTATTCACCAAATCCAGGAAATATATAAACAATTTTCTTCCTGTACCAGAAAATAAAATGGACAATCTGTTTCTTCTAATACATTTAATACTATATTTTTATATTGCTTACTCATTACTTATTGCGTTTTAGAAACGTCCAAAAATCAATACCTGTAGAGGTCAAACCATACCGTACATAACGGTATACTTCAATAGTACACTTTATTTACAGTAAATAATAATTATTATTAGTTGTATGTGCCATTACAATATAAAAATAGACACTTTGAAATGGTATACTTCTGGTATATAAAAATTTTGATTAAAAAATTTATGTTGTTCATCAGGTGATAATTTAGTCCATACATTTAAAGCAGTAGTATATTTAACTGAACCATCTTCTATAAGTTGTTGTAATTCTGGTGATAATGTTTGTAATTTTTTAAGTCGTTGCATTGTTTTTACATCTATTCCTAATTGTTTTGCTATATCAGATTGCGGTTTCAAAGAGACAATTTGTCGTCTTGAACCTCCATGAGTAATTCCATAAATTCTCTTCAACTCCAAAAGATCAAATCAGCCGCCTTTTGGTACTTTTCCTCGGCTAGGTCAATAGTATTTTAGGAATAGTAGGAACGAACGTGACGTACTAGTCCTTATACTATAGAGATGGTAGAGGGAAAAGTATATAGATAGAATTAATATAGTTCTACGAACCTTTAAGGTTACATTTGCTACGCTACGCTAGGCAAACATAACCTTTGTATTTGCCACTACGTGTCAAATACAAACAATTTATATATCAGTATCACTTTTGTGGATTGTCCTATATAATATGGGTTACTCCACATTTTTGATACCGCTGCTATCACCATAATCAATTTTACCAATTATCCATACAGTATATAACCTTCCTTCAATTTTAACTCTTTTACTTTTGAGAATATAATTCATTTTATTTGCTTCAAAGTAAGCATTAAACTGTTTAATAGATTTTTGTATTCTACCCCTGCTAGCCTTTCGAATACAATATAACTTAAGCTCTGATGTATCTCTGATCAAAGCCTGTTCATTTTAATACTTCTAAAAGTAAATCAGGAAGCTTGATTCTAGGAATCATTTTATAAAGCTTTTGACTTAATTGTATCGCTTCATTTGGAGTATCTTTCTCCAATCTATCTATATGTATTTTTGAGTTATCAATAGTCACACCTTCTAATTTATCAAGGTTTTTGGAAAACCATTTTAATCTACTGTTTAGCGAATTTATTCTTTCTTCTAGATATTCTTTTACATCAAGATCTACTACAAGCCTTGTACCTGCTTGTTTAACGATATTCCATTCATCACGATGCAATAAGTATTCTTCAAAGTCCTTAAAATTTTTACTACCTTCGACGGATACGTCTCCAGATCGTATTCTATTTTTAAGTTCTGTAAGTGTTTCAATTTCATAATAATGGCAATTTATAGAGTCATCTTTCTCATATAAACATTTAGTCCATCGGTTAATGATAAACTCAGTTGGTGCATACTCCGGAACCTTTCTTTTACAATTCTCATTCATATCATTTAATATATTTGTAGCTTCAATTAATGGTTCTGAGGAATTACTTGTTGAATTGAACTTTAAGTATTTAACTAAAATAGATGTGTACCTTCGCAGCTGATTATATCTATTTTCTAATAAATCAATATAATCATGGCTTACAGGTCTTGCAAGTTTCCTAGCTTCCTCAACTGATTTCACAAGCTTATCCCATGACATTACAGATTCCAGTGTTTTGAATAGCTCTAATTTTTCATTCCTTAGAGTATAATTTCTGCGTTTTGATACCTGCTCCCTTATTATGAGAGCTAAAACTAAGTTTTTTTGAAATAGCTTTCACTCCGCCTTCATCGCCACTGTTGTATCTTTCAATTGTATTAATCTTAAAATCAACAGAATAAGTATTGTTTTTTTGTTCATGACAAAACCCCCTTAATTTAGTCTACACTACTTTTTATTTTCGTATCTACTTAAGGGGGTATAGTTCACTATAGGGTACAATTTAAATAAATTAGAGTGTTTTACATTTTATATTTGTCAACAATATATACAACAATTAACTACTAATTGTAGATTGTCAAAAGTCCTATTACTAGCATTTCGAGTGGTTTAATTTAATTAATCTAATCAAAGGTTTTTAAAAGAAAATATTTAAAGTTAATACTCCAATTAGGCCAAGTACTCCTATTAGAGAAGAATAGGTAAATCTTACTTTAAGGGCCGTACCAACTGGTAGATTGAAATATTCTTTAAACATCCAGAAGCCTGGATCATTAACATGAGAACCAAATACACTACCAGAAGATATAGCAAGAACCATTATTTCTGGAGTAACTCCTGAGGCAGCAACTATAGGTAAAACAAGTCCTGCTCCCATGGTTATGGCGACAGTTCCTGAACCAACTGAAACTCTTATTAATGCTGTAATCAACCAAGCTAGTATTATTGGACTAATATTTAAACCATTGGTTAAACTTACAATTGCTTTTCCTACACCAGCATCCACGATTACTTGCTTGAAAGCGCCGCCAGCGCCGATTACCAATATTATCATTGCAATAGCTTTTACAGAAGTATTAAGAATTTTCATTAATTCATCCATATTTTTGTCTCTTCTAAGTCCTAAAAGAAATATTGCAATAATAACTGCATACAATAAAGCAATTGGTGCATCACCAAAGAAAGAAATTAATTTTAAAATAGGAGCCTTCTTTGGTAATATAAGAACAGCGATTGTAGAAATAGTCATAAATATTACAGGTACTAGGGCACAGAACAAACTAATACCAAAGCCCGGCATTTCTTCATCTTTAAATACTTTTGAATTAACTAACCCCTCAGGAGCTACACATACTATATTTTTTATAAGTTTCGTTTTTGAAAAGAAAATCCCTACGATTATAGCAGTTGGTATAGCAATGAGAAGTCCTAAAAGCAAAGTTTTTCCCATATTTGCATTTAAAATAGCGACTACCGCTGCTGGTCCTGGATGAGGTGGTAGAAAGCCATGTGTTGTAGATAATCCAACTACTGCTGGCAAACCCACAAAAAGCAATGGCAACTTTGTTTCTTTAGCTACGGTATATATAATTGGTATCAATACAATAAATCCAGCTTCAAAAAACATTGTAATACCTATTATAATTGAAGTTAAAAGCATAGCCCATTGAACATTTTTTATTCCGAATTTCTCAATTAGTGTGTTAGCTATACGTTGTGCCGCACCGCAATCGGCAAGTAACTTACCAAGCATTGCACCAAAAGCAAGAATAAGTATTAAACTTTGCAACTGACTGCCGATACCTTTGTACATTGATTTGGTTACATTTAATATAGGCATACCCTCCATAAGCCCTACTAGTAAAGACGTAATTATAAGCGAAACAAATGCATCAAGCTTAAATTTCATCATTAGCACCAATAATAAGAATACTCCAAATACAACAATTAATAATGACATTTTAATCTCTCCTTTAAAATATTAATGATTTAGCATCTTCTATATTCATTTGCATAAAATTTAAACGTTTTCACGACGAATTAAAAGTAAATATAGTTAAAATATACCTTATATGGGTAGCATACGCAAAAATGCTATTTTGTACGCTACCCAATATAAAATATTTCTTTACCCAATTAATGAATTCTGAAAATGTATTAAATTAATTTATACATAATTATAATTCTTCTTAATTAAACGGTAATGGTATAAATTGTATTTTCTATTGCCATTTTGGTTCCATTGCTACATATAATCCTTTATATACAAACTTATCATTTTAAACAAAAGTATACGATTAACTACAATTATTTTAATATATTCATCTGTGTAAGAATTTTTATAAGCTGTTCCTTTTCTTCAACAGTCATATGCCCTATGGGTTGCATACATGGACCAGCATTTATTCCTAGAAGCTCCAATGCTTCTTTTATAACGGTAGGGAATGAGCCTAATGTAAATGCTACTCTTAATGGTGCAATGGCGTACTGTGCCTCTAATGAGCCTTTTATATCTCCTGCAACGTACTTATCATATATATTTGCGCATATTTTTGGTGCTATGTTAGCACAAGCTGCAATTGCACCTGATGCTCCGTAACACAATCCCGAATGTATTAGTGTGTCTCTGCCCATAAGTACACTGAAGTTCTTACCTTGTGTCAGTCTTATATATTCACCAGTTAAAGTCATATCTCCAGTACTGTCCTTAACTCCAACTATGTTATCTATATCTGCTAATTTCGCAACAGTAGCTGCATTAATGGTTACCCCTGTTTTGGGATGATTGTTATATAACAAAATAGGGAGACTTGTACTATCTGCAATCGCCTTGTAGTGATCATATATTTCTTTTTGGCTCGGACTTATGAACATAGGTGTAAGCACTGATGCTGCGTCTACTTTACATTCTGTAGCTATCTTAGTAATCTCTATACACTCCTTTGTTGTTATTGCGCCTGTACCTGCATATACAGGCACTCTTCCCTTTACTTCATCAACAGTAATTTCCATTAGTTCTCTTTTCTCTTCATGAGTTAGTCCATAAAACTCACCTGTTGTACCAGCCACAAATACCGCGTGTACTCCGTTATCAATTACAAAGTTTAAAAGCTTTCTTAATGCTTTTTCGTTCAATTTCTCATTTTTTGTAAGTGGTGTAATTAGTGCAGGAATTATTCCATTAGGCCGAAAATTCATTTTCTTTCCCTCCATTTATATATATTAAGTTATAATTAATTACATTTTTCTTGTATTCAATTCTTTTCAAAATTTATATATATGTGTCTTTCCTTTTACAAATTAGTTAGAAATTGACCCATCCCAAGTATCTATCTTTGTGTTCTTCTTCTCTTCTTCATTAAACCAAGTAGTTGTTACAACTTTGGTTTCAGTGTAAAACCTTACGCCATCCTTACCAAGTGTATGTAGGTCGCCAAAGAACGAATTCTTGTGTCCACTGAAAGGGAATATACCAACTGGTACTGGAATTCCAACGTTAATTCCTACCATTCCTCCATGTGTTCTTCTTGCAAATTCACGTGAGTACTGTCCATTTTGTGTGAATATTACTGAACCGTTCGCCAATGGGTTATCATTCATTATTTTAAGTCCCTCTTCAAAATTCTTTACTCTCTTTATACACAGAACTGGACCAAATATCTCTCTATCTCCAACAGTCATTTCAGAAGTTACATGATCTAATATTGTAGGTCCAAGGTAAAATCCTTTTTCAAATCCATCTACAGTTACATTTCTGCCATCAAGTGCAAGATTTGCACCTTCTTCTACTCCTTTTTCTATCCAATTTATAATTGACTGCTTATGAGATTCATCTACAACAGGTCCAAGTTTTGAGCTTTTATCATAGGCTGGACCTATTTTAAGTTCCTTTGCATACTCTATCAAAAGTTTTACTAATTTATCAGCTATACTCTCCTGAACTACAATCGTAGAAAGTGCCATGCACCTTTCACCTGCACAGCCAAATGAGGAATTCATAATTCCTCGTGCTGTTCTTTCAAGTGCTGCGTCTTCAAGTACTAAGCCATGATTCTTTGCCTCACATAGAGCTTGTACTCTCTTTCCATTTGAAGCTGCAGTTGCATATATATGTTTACCAACGGCAGTCGTACCAACAAACGTTATCCCTTTAACATCAGAATGATTTAAAAATAGTTCAGCTTCATTTCTACTACAAGTAACTATATTCAAAACTCCGTCTGGAAGTCCTGCCTCTTTCCAAAGCTCTGCACACCTCATTGCCGTCAGCGGGCACTTTGATGAAGCCTTTATAACTATAGTATTTCCTGATGCAATGCAGAGTGGAGTCATCCATCCCATTGGTATCATTCCCGGGAAATTAAATGGTGCTATTCCAGCATAAACACCTACAGGCTCACGGTACAAAACAGTATCATACCCAGTAGAAGTATTCATAAGTGACTCACCCATCATATGGGTTGGAATGCCACATGCGAGTTCTACAGGTTCCTTAATCTTTAATATATCACCTTTTGCTTCAGCCCATACCTTTCCGTTCTCTTTTGCTACTATTTCAGTAAGTTCATCCATGTGCTCTTCAAGGATATCTCTAAATTTAAACATTATTTGTGCCCTTTTTATTACAGGCATTTGCGACCACTTAGGAAATGCATCATTTGCAGATTTTATTGCAATATTAACTTCTTCCTTCGTGCAGCATGGTGCTTTTGCAATTATCTCTCCTGTGCTTGGATTAAAAACATCCATGTATCTATTTGTCTTTGATTCTTGCCATCTGCCACTTGCAAAGAATTTTAATTTTTTTATTTCATTCATAATAAACCTCCTAGAATTTTATGTTAAAATTTATTACATACTCTATTTCCTACATCTTTTTAAAGGTAGAAAATAATTATTTCTTGTGATACTTACGACCGCCGTTGACTGAAAATCCACCTGTCCCGCTAGCCTACGGAGAGATTTCCTGTTTACCTAGTCTAAAGAGTCTTCTAAAACAGCACCCTTCCATACACTACCTACCAAATTGCTGTATCTTCGTAAATACTTGCTGTTTGTTTTTACAGGTATGGGCTTCCAATTTTCTTTTCTTAACTTCAATTCTTCTGTAGAAACGTCAATTGTAATGGAACGGTTTGGTATATCAATCGTAATCATATCTCCATCTTTAACAAAAGCGATGGGTCCACCTGCTGCCGCTTCAGGAGATATATGTCCTATACAAGGACCTCTTGTGCCCCCAGAAAAACGGCCATCTGTTACAATTGCAGTAGAATCACCTAATCCTAAGCCTATTAAAATAGTAGTGGCTGCCAACATTTCTCTCATACCTGGCCCACCTTTTGGACCTTCATAACGGATAACAATAACATCTCCTTTGATAATCTTGTTATCAAGCATAGCTGTTATAGCCGCTTCCTGAGAATTAAAAACCTTCGCAGGACCGGTGTGTGTCTTCATATTCGAAACAACAGCAGATTGTTTGACTACCGCCCCATCTGGTGCTAAATTACCTTTAAGGATGGCTAGGCTTCCTTGGTGATGTAATGGTGATAGTAGTGTAGTTATCACGTTGGTATCATGTATATCATAATCTGGTAATATTTCACGCCAACTTTTGCCTATAATAGTTTGAGCATCAAGATTAAGATGTTTTTCTCCTAATTCTTTCATAACAGCTGGAATACCACCAGCTAAATCGAAATCAATAAGACTATATTTACCAGATGGTTTAACATTTACTAAATGGGGTGTTTTCTTGCTTATTTCTTCAAAGTCGTCAGCTTCAATTTTCAATCCAAATTCACCAGCTATAGCAGGAAGATGTAAAGTCGAGTTAGTAGATCCACCTATAGCCATATCCACCACCACTGCATTATTCATGACATCTTGATTTACTATATCTCTTGGTTTAATATCTTTTTTTACTAAGTCCATTACTAGAATTCCACTCATTTTAGCTTCTCTTAATTTTCGTGAATACACAGCGTGAGTGGTGGAGCATCCTGGAACAGTTAGTCCTAATACTTCCGCTAGACACGACATAGTATTAGCAGTTCCCATCATTGAACAAGAACCTACAGTAGGACAAACACATTCTTCCATTTTTTTTAATTCTTTTTCTGTCATTTTCCCTAGTTTAACCTGCGCTGCGGCTTCACGAACTTCATGAATTGATATATCTCTTCCTTGAAATTTACCTGGGAGCATAGGCCCACCAGTAACAACCACTGTGGGAATGTTAATTCTTCCAGCTGCCATCAACATAGCTGGAACAATTTTATCACAAGATGCTATAAGTACTAGACCATCTAATTGTTGGGCTTCTGCTACCACTTCTACTGAGTCTGCGATTAGATCTCTACTAGGCAAAACAGAACACATGCCTATATGACCTTGTGTAACCCCGTCACAAATACTTATGGTATTAAATTCAAAGGGAATACCACCTTCTCTTCTAACACCGTCTTTAACTGCTTGAGCTATTTCTCTTAGATGCTTATGTCCTGGATGCATTTCATTATAAGTATTTACTACCCCAATGAAAGGTCGCTCTAACTCATCCTCTATTAAGCCAACGCATTTTAGATGTGCTCTATTTCCAGTATGTTCAAGTCCGTCAACAACTACATTGCTTCTATAAGGTTTTAATGTCATTTTTTTACCTCCAATCTATTTCTTTTATGTTGATTTTAGTCTGTTCTATACAATAGCTGATCAAACCTGTATATTAAACTCGTGGATTCCACACTATATATTAGAGCAATAACCATGCCAGTTTAAAAAACATTCCAAATGGAGGATTTGACGGATCTTTACTATACTATAAAGTGTTTTATGCAACGCTTTACAACGTTGCATAAAACACTTTATAGTTCGGAAGGTTTAATTATGATTAATGAAAAAAACTTTATACAACAGAAACTTGAAATGGTGTATTTAGAGTATTTAGTTCCTAAAGACCATATTTTGAGAAATATAAATATATATGTATGCCATGATTTAAGGGCTTTGCATTATAAAACTACAACGAGAGATGGGTATAAAGAATATGTTGGCAATGCAAAAGATTGTGAGGAATGCCCAAATAGAACTCAATGTTTTTCTAATGAAAGTAAATATAAGACGATTAGAAGACATGTCTGGAAAAAAGATAAAGGTAGAAATATATATAAAAGGAGAAAAGAAACCATAGAGCAAAACTTTGCAGATTCAAAACAACTGCATACCTGTTCGTCCTGATGCCATTTTCCAGGCACCATGATTTCAAAGTCTGTCCACTGCTGCGGCATTCACGTATGATTTTAATCCACTCATTTATTCTATATTCTTGAGTTGTTTCTTGTACATCCATACAAAATCTCCTTTTAAAGTTTCTAAAGTTAACTTCAAAAACTTTAAAACTTATTTTAGAAAATTATCTCATATTTTTTGAACACTTTCTATCCACTTTCTTTCTTGACGTTTACTTTCAACAAAACAGTTACTGGTTATTTTCAATTTATACATAACCCAAGATGCTATCGTATAACTACATATAAAACAAACCCAATATAATAAAAAATTATACTGGGTTTGTAAACAATCTTACGTTATGTTCTTATTTTTCAACCATCGCCACAAAGTACTTCTGTCTATACCTAATATTTTTGCTGCTTTGCTTTTATTATTATCAACAGTTGCTAAGACCTCTTTAATTTTTTGCATAGTTGGAATAGATCTTATGACATCTGTACTGAATAATTTCCTATTAGTCTCTATGAATTCTTCTATTAGTTCTAATTCTACGAAGTCACCGGTATTGAGAATAAAAATCCTTTCCATTAAATTTCTTAATTCTCTTATATTCCCTGGCCATCTATAACTAGTTAAGATATCCAATGTTTTTTCAGATAGAATTAATGGTTTATTTTGGCTGTTATATTCTCGTAAAAATTTATCTGCTAAAATAGGAATATCTTCAGTTCTTTGCCTCAATGGTGGCATATGTAAAGCTAAAATGTTAAGACGGAAAAAAAGATCTTCTCTAAAATGTCCTTGTTTTACATAATCAACTAAATCTCTATTAGTGGATACTATTATCCTAACATCTATGGGTATAATTTTATCGTCACCCAAACGCATAACACTTCTCTCCTGAAGTACCCGAAGTAATCTTCCTTGTAATTCCAAAGGAATTTCACTTACCTCGTCTAAGAAAATTGTTCCTTTATGGGCCAGTTCGAAAAGGCCAATTTTACCTTTTTTTCTAGCCCCCGTAAATGCTCCCTCAACATATCCAAATAATTCACTTTCTAAGAGTGTTTGCGGTAGAGATGCACAATTAACTGCAACAAAGGGTCCTTTTATTCTATAGCTAGCATTATGAATACTTTGAGCAAATACTTCTTTTCCCGTCCCCGTCTCCCCTGTTATTAAAATCGTTGACTCAGACTTAGCAAATTGTCTCGCAAATTTTATAGTTTTTCTTATTTCCTCACTAATTCCATAAATGTCGTCAAAGGTGTATTTAGCATAAAGTCCACTTTCATTAATCTTTCTTCTTACTTTTGATTCGGCCTCTTGTAAAATATTTATATCTTGAAAAGTAACTACAGCACCAACAATTTGTTCCTGTACAACTATCGGTATCCTATTATAAATAACTGCCATAGCTCCTATGGATGTAATATCATTTATATGCTCTTTACCCGTATGTAACACTTCTATTAAACCACCTAAGTTCGGGCACACCTTCATCAATGATTTTCCTATGACCTCGGCTACGCTGCATTTAAACATTTTAGTCGCTGCATCATTAATTAAAGTTATTTCCCCTTTATTGTTAATAACTACAAAACCATCCCGAGCATAATCCAAAATAGCTCTAATTTCTTCGGCTCTTTGACGTTCCTGAAGAAGACTATTTACTAATACTTCAGATTGACAATATGCATCATATATAGCTTGGGAACCTGATTCGAGAAAAATCGAATGCAATCCCAGTTTTTTAGCAATTTTACATTGTATAGCCCCACCTATAATAGCATTTATACCCTCTTTTTTTGCTTTATAAATTTCTTCATAAAACTGGTCTTTGTTTTTAACATAAACCTGCTTTAACTTAACTGTTAGCAAGGGATTAAAAGTTTCTAACCCATTTACTAGATTATAAAAACCTATGATTTCTATATTATTACAAAATTTACTGGCTTTTAGAATGGCATTAGCTATATCTTCTGTTGTTATTGATATTTCAATTACTGGAACATCCAAACGACTTCTAATACTTAAAGCAGTACCCCCCCTAGCAATAAATGCTTTTACCCCCTTTTTTACTAAAATTTCAGCTTTGTCTGCCCCATTTTCAATATTTCCTATTTCAACAGCTACATCTATTCCATGTTTAGAAAATACATTTTTTGCTCTCATAGCCATCTTCATATTTGGAGCAATATATCCTATTTGAGACACAACAATCACTCCTTATGGTGTATTTTTATAATAACTCAAGTGTATTTTGCAAGTTAACCTCCATTCGCCTCTATCGCTGTGCTATGAAAGTTGTTTATCCTATTTGTTATGGTATCGATGTACATAAAACTTTTCTCGTTACCACAATCATTACTTCACAGGGAATTACTCCACATTATTCAACAAAGAGATTTTCAACCTTTAACAATTCCATTTTGCAATTCCATCAGTGGCTGATTGATAACAACTGCTTAGATGTGTACATGGAATCAACTGGTAAATGCTGGGTTACAGTCTACAAACTTTTATAAGACTCTATCTATGTTACAATAGCCGATCCTAAATTTGTAAAGGCTATGGATATGAACGCATTTATAAACGTAGAAGCAAAAAAGGAGCCATTATCGTTATCGCAATGGTGATTCTTACCGCTATTTACAATATGTTTATTACCTTTACTAATTAAATCTTATACAAAATAATAAAATAATTCAAGCTAAAGTTTGATCAAATCGAGTTGCCGCTACCGCTGTATCAGCAGTTTAATCCTAATATACAATTGTGTACTAACATTATTATACGAATTGTTGTCATGAGTTACCATTAATTTATAAAATCATTTAAAATTTCTTTACTTACTTTTCTTTCGGCTCTGACACCTATCCTATGAATAATTTGTTTTTCTATAATCAGAACCATATAATAATTGTTCATTAAATTCATTGGAAGCATTATTAATCAACTTCCATTTATCAAATTTTTTATACTCAGCAGCTAATTGAGAAGATCATCTTCCCACTTTTCATGGTGATAAGATTGATTTTTTTTCAGATCTTTTTACGGCTCATAATTATTCCATTCCCCTTACCTATTTTTTTATATTTAAATGTATGGAATAACTACTTTTTATTCATGGAAGTCATTTATTTTTTTCAATCAACTGGCCGCTGTAAAGTACAGAGCTTTGAAATTTTCTCTCTAGATTATTTGAAAACAATATACTTATACAATTGCCCTTTTTATCTGTGACCCTTCCCGCTCCAAAGGCCTTGTGCATTATGGTATCCCCTATTTCCAAATTGAGTTTTTCCACATAATCTTCTGAATTCAGTATGTTACATTCTTTTATAAATCTTGATACCTCTACTGCTTTTCCCCTTATAGTACTGCTGCAATATAAATTCAAATTGTCTATGGCTCTTGTAACACCTACATAAAAAAGACGCCTTTCTTCCTCCAGATTGTTCATTATACTGTTCTCATGTGGGATCAATCCTTCACTGCAGTTTATTATATATACATTTTCAAATTCCATTCCCTTTACTCCATGAATTGTACTCAGTGTAACTGCATTTTGTTCCTTCATATTTTCATCTATGGTTTTTTCTACATTATCCACATGAGCTAAAAATTCATCTATAGTATTAAAATTCTCACAGGACTCCTCAAATTCATACAAAATATGCTGGAATTCTTCCAGATCCCTGTTTGATTTTTTGCAATACTCCTTTAAGTAATCCATATATTCCAATTTACTTAATATAAACTTCACAACATTCTTTAACTTCATCTTATTCAATTTTCTAATTCTTTTTTGAAGATCATCTATTATTTTAATTTGAAAAATTGGCATGCCATCTATTTTCTTTAAAATTTCAAAGCAATTTCCCTTTATCCTGTTTTTTCGTACCTTTTCTATATTAACCCTTCCTATATACCTGAAAGGCTTATTTATAATAGTTACAAAGCTTTCCTTATCACACATATCCATAGATAATTTAAAATATGATATTAAATCCCTACATATGAAGTGTTTATAAAAATTATACTGTGCATCCAGTAATTTAAATTTTATATTGTATGTTAAAAATGCATCTATTAAAATTCTTGACTCTATATTGGTTCTATAAAGTACAGCCACATTTTTATACTGACGTTTATGTATCTTTACAAGTCCTTTTATGGATTGTGACACATAGTATGCCTGATCCTTTTCCCTTGTAAATATTTTAAAATCAATTTTCCCTTCATATTGTTTGTTGCTTTGAATAGGTTTTAAATTTCTATTTTTATTATTATTTATAATATTTTTAGACACCTCAACTATATTTTTTACACTTCTATAATTTGTTTCTAAAAACAGTTTTTTACCACTTTGAAAATATTCTTGAAAATCCACCATACAATCCGGCCTTGAACCCCTAAATGAATATATGCACTGATCCTCGTCTCCCACTGCAAACACATAGCTATCCCGGCCAATCAATTGTAAAATTTCTATTTGAAGCTTATCACAATCTTGAAATTCGTCTACTAATATATATTTAAATGTCTTTCTGTAATAGTTTAAAATACTTTTATCTTCTTGAAAAAGCTTTTTAACTTTCAATTGGAGATCATCAAAATCCATCAGATTATTTATAGTTTTATATTTTTCATATGCATTAAAGCACTGTATAAATACAGCTTTATCCGACTTGCTTTTAAAATTTTCCATACTATTTCCTGTATTTTTTAAAAGAGATATATCATTTAAAACTTCTTTTACTTTTTCGTCTCCTATGGAATCCAAATATGATACAAGTACATCTTTTACTAATTGGCATGCTTTAAATGAAGATATTATCTTTATTTTCCCTCTATGTTTTTTTAATATATTATAAAATAAAGAATGGAAGGTTCCAAAAAAAGGCATATCATTTTTATTAGAAATTGATAAGTATCTGTTTTTCATGTCAAAAGCAGATGATCTTGTAAAGGTTATTACCACTATGTTCTTTGGATCTACATTTTTGGTGGCTATCAAATAATATACCCTATTTATAATAACTGTGGTTTTACCGGAACCCGGAGGGGCACAGATCATGACATTTTTAAAATCTATATGCACTGCCTTCATTTGGTTTATATCCAATTTATTTTTCATTATCTCTTACTCCTCATTCTCACAAGCTGTTGAATCTGCAATCTTGTAATATTTCATCTTAAGTATTACAATGTGTATATGTATATAATTTTGTTCACAATTATCCAAATTAAAACATAAATAGAGGAGATTTTTATTATGGAAAGCTCAAAAAATTTCGACATTAGAAGAGGAAGAAATCTTACAATGCTGGTAGATTTTTATGAATTTACCATGGGCAACGGATATTTTGAAAACAATATGGGAAACAAAATAGCTTATTTCGACATGTTCTTCAGGCGTATTCCAGATGGCGGTGGATATTGTATTATGGCCGGCGTTCAACAAATTATTGAATACTTATCTAATTTAAACTTTTCGGAAGAAGACATAGAATATCTCAGAGGCAAGGAACAATTTTCTGAAGAATTTCTGAATTATTTGAGGAACTTTAAATTTTGCTGTGATGTATGGGCTGTGCCTGAAGGTGAGCCAATATTCCCAGGTGAACCGCTGGTAACTGTCAGAGGTCCTGCTATTCAGGCTCAATTTGTTGAAACTATGATACTTTTAACTGTAAACCATCAAACATTAATTGCCACGAAAGCAAATAGAATCTGTAAAGCAGCCGGACCCAGGCCTATAATGGAATTTGGATCCAGACGAGCACAAGGATCTGATGCAGCCATATATGGTGCTAGAGCTGCAGTTATAGGTGGCTGCAGTTCAACTGCCTGTACCATAGCTGAACAGATGTTTGGAATACCTGCTGTTGGAACCATGGCCCACAGTTGGATACAACTATTTCCTTCTGAATATGAATCTTTTAAGGCCTGGGCAAAAGTGTATCCAGATAATTGTGTGCTTTTAATAGATACCTATAATGTATTAAAATCAGGACTGCCCAATGCTATAAAGGTTTTCAAAGAAATTTTGATCCCAAATGGCCACAAGCCCAGGGGTATAAGAATTGACAGTGGTGATATAACTTATTTAACCAAAAAGTGCAGAAAGATATTAGACGAGGCCGGACTTCAGGAAGTGCAAATAGTTATTTCAAACTCTCTGGATGAATTTATCATAAGAGATGTACTTAGCCAAGGTGCTTGTATTGATTCCTTTGGAGTTGGAGAGAGATTGATAACTGCAAAATCAGAACCAGTATTTGGAGGAGTATATAAGTTATCAGCTGTAGAAGATGAGAATGGGACTATAATACCCAAAATAAAGATAAGTGAAAATGAAGAAAAGATAACCAATCCTGGATTTAAAAAAATATATAGAATTTATGACAAAATGGGCAACAAGGCCATTGCGGATTTAATAACTTTAAATGATGAGAAAATAGATATCAATAAACCTCTAGAAATATTCGATCCCCTATTTACATGGAAAAAGAAAAAAATAAAAAGTTATTACATTAAAGATTTGATGGTAAAAATATTTGACAAGGGACATCTTGTATATGAAAGTCCAGATGTAAGTCATATAAAAAAATTAGTAAAAGAAGAAACATCTAAATTTTGGCCGGAAACATTAAGGCTTGAAAACCCTCATCATTATTATGTGGATTTATCTAAAAAGCTTTGGGATTTAAAACAACATTTACTTGGAAAATATTCCGACACTTATGACGAATAGTTTAATTTGCAATCAGCATTAATTTTACTGTTAAAGGGCCTGCAATTTGTCAATTGTAAGCCCTTATATTAAAACATATTATAAATTGTTTTTTATTATATCTGCAAATTTTTTTATTATACACGCTGTGAATCCCCAAATTACATATTGTTTATACTGATAAAAGTATTCTGTTATTTTTCCACTTCTAAACTTATAGTTTCTCCCCCTTACTATGAGCTCATAGGGGAATTTTTCCCCTGGCTGAGAGATCACTGGCATTTCATAGACAAGAGGATTATGTTCCATAAAAAATTTTAAAGGCACTTTGAAAATATGATCTACTTCACTTTTACTTGGAATTATATGTGCACTGTTCAGTCTGCATACAAAAGGATACATTATAAAGTTATATGGTGTTACAACATAATCCATCTCTCCTATAATATCTATATCTTCCCTGGTCAAATTTAATTCTTCCATGGTTTCTCTTATAGCTGTAACCTTTGGAGTTTCACCTCGCTCCATTTTCCCGCCTGGCAAGCATATATCCCCTGGCTGATGCTTTAAATTTAAAGCTCTGACTTCAAATACTACATTTAAATTTTCCTTTTCCATATAAAGAGGAATTACCACTGCACTTTTTTTAAACTCTCCCATGATTTTTCCTTTTCTGCCTCTAAATATATTTTCAACTTTCTCTATCAATCCAATACCTCCTAGAACACAATAGTTCTGAATTGTAAAATACACTTCTTAATGATATACTTTAAAATGTCATAATTAATTATATAATATATTTTTAATAAAATATATATATAAATTTTAAACAGTTGGAGTGATGTACTTTGAAATTTAAAAGTAATATCATATTACTTACATTTACATTTATATTTATATTTTCTCTAAATTATAATGTGTCTGCTGATAATTTAACTAGAACACAAGATCCTGATATCTATGGGAAAGCAGCTATAACAGTGGATATGCAGACCAATGAAATAATATATGAAAAGAATTCAGATATTAGAGTATATCCCGCTAGTACTACAAAACTTCTCACAGCTATTCTCCTTGAAAAAAACAAGAAACCAAATGATCTGCTGACATATACTTCTGGAGCCAAGGCTCAGCCCGAATCTTCTTTAAATGAGGATATTCATTCTATTGAAATAGGTGATTCCATGTCTGCAAAAGATGTAATGGACGGGCTTTTAATGTATTCTGCCAATGATCTTGCATATGTTATTGCAGAAAATATATCCAAAGATGCAGGTATTTTTTCCCAAAAGATGAATGAGTATATAAAAAAGCTCAATTTGAAGAACACCCATTTTGTTACTCCAAATGGTCTGCATGATCCGAATCATTATACTACATCTTATGACATGAGCATAATTGCAAGGGAAGCCTTTAAAAGTTCCTGGATAAGAAGCACCATGGCAACATCTACAACTACAATAAAGACTACCAGCGGCCTTACCTTTCCCATTAAAAACACAAACAAGCTTTTAGGACAAGATGGCTGTATAGGAGGAAAAACTGGATACACCATACCTGCTGGCAGATGTCTGGTGGCAGTATATAATAGAAATGGAAGGGAAATATTAGGAGTTGTGATGAATTCCATATATGATCCAAAGGACACCTATGTATTTAATGATATGGAAAATATAATAAATTGGAGCTACAATAAAAAGCCCAGTATCTTATATAGCAAAAATTCCATAATTGGGAAACAACTGATAAAATACAGACCTTTGTATTTTATAGGTCCTTATAGAAGTATAGAAGTTCCACTTCAAATTAAAGATAATGTAACCTATTATGATAATGATTTGAATAAGAGGGAATTAAAAAAGAATATAAGTATTACAAATACTACTTTAAAGGCTTTAAAAGGTCAAGTTCCGTTGGGAGATCTTAGTATAAAGGAAAGAGACTACTCTAAAAGCTATAAAATTTATTCTGCTTTGCCAAGGTATGATCTTCTTAAAAAAAGTGCTCCCCTTTACCTGGAAGCTTTACTGCTAATCTTTATATTAAATGTGGTTATAAAATTTATTTATAGAAAAAGGTTAAGAAAATAAATAAAAATAAGTATTATAAAAAAGGAAGGCTCAAAAATTTTCAGCCTTCCTTTTTTATAATATGCGGATGTCAGTTGACAGTTAATGAATATTTTCGTCATTAACCGAAAATCAACTAAACTTTATTTATTTATCAACATCTTTTCAGTGTTCTCATGATTTTTTTCCATTTCCTCTGCAACATAATTTACAAGATCCACAGTTCTGCAGGAATAAGCCCATTCATTATCATACCAGGACACTACTTTGACCATATTATTTGACACCATAGTTGAAAGTCCATCTATTATAGAAGATCTGTCATCTCCTCTATAATCTATTGATACCAATGGTTCTTCAGAATACCCCAATATTCCCTCCAGAGGCCCTTCAGAAGCTCTCTTAAAAGTTTTATTTACTTCTTCTACTGTAACAGGTCTTGAAAGCTCACATACTAAATTGGTAATGGAAACTGTAGCTGTAGGCACTCTCAAAGCACTTCCATTTAATTTACCCTTTAAATTTGGCAGCACTTTTGCCACTGCTTTAGCCGCTCCTGTGGTAGTTGGGATTATGGACTCCCCAGCTGCCCTTGCTCTTCTCAAATCCTTATGGGTTTTATCAAGTAACCTCTGATCATTTGTATAAGAGTGGATTGTGGTCATAAAGCCATTTACAATACCAAAGCTTTCATCCAGAACTTTAGCAAAAGGAGCCAGGCAATTAGTTGTACAAGATGCATTTGAAATAATATTATGGCATTTCACATTAAATTTTTCTTCATTTACGCCCATAACTATAGTTATATCCTCATCCTTGGCCGGTGCCGTAATTATAACTTTTTTTGCTCCGGCTTTTATATGCTTGTATAAACTTTCTCTATTTTTAAATTTTCCAGTGGATTCTACAACTATATCCACATCTAATTTGTCCCAGGGTAAATCTTCAGGATCATTTTCTCTAAAAACTTTTATTTCAGAACCGTTTACAACTATTGAATCTTCCTCTGCTTTTACACTGCCTCTGAATCTTCCATAACATGAATCATATTTAAAAAGATGCACAAGAGTTTCATTATCTGCTCTGGCATTAATTGCCACAATCTCAACAGTTCCCTTCAATCTCTCTTGAGCAATTCTTAAAACCAATCTTCCTATCCTTCCAAAACCATTAATTGCAACTTTTATAGACATTAATTTTTCCTCCTATAAAATATTTATACACCATTAAAACTTATTCCCCTATATATGTTATTTATATTAATAAGTATATGCTATATATGTTATATGCGGAACATATATGCTACATTATTTATATCAATAATACGCATATATGTCAAATTTATTTTTGCGCAGAGATATTATAATACACTTATTTTTTTCCATATATATTCTATATTTCAGACATTTAATCCAATTTGCTCACTTTTACAAGAGCATGAAATTAAAAACTGCCTTGACACAAAATCTCTATTATTATATTATTTAAGGAGTAATAGCAAACTTATGACCTTTCGTCTAAAACGGATGAGAGGTTTTTACTTTAAAATAAATGGGAGTGAAAAAAATGGTCAAAGTGAGAACAAGATTTGCACCGAGCCCAACAGGATATATGCATGTGGGTAATTTAAGAACCGCCCTTTATACATATCTAATAGCAAAACATGCTGGTGGAGATTTTATACTGAGAATTGAAGATACCGATCAGGAAAGGTTTGTAGAAGGTGCTTTAGATATAATCTACAATACTTTAGAGGCTACAGGTCTGAAACATGATGAAGGTCCTGATATAGGTGGTCCCGTTGGGCCCTACATACAGAGTCAGAGAACTGATATTTACTTAAAATATGCAAAAAAACTCATAGATAAGGGAGAAGCCTATTATTGTTTTTGTACAAAAGAACGAATTGATACATTAAGGGCCAACTCTGAAACATCAAAGGACTATAAATATGACAAACACTGCCTTCATCTTTCAAAAGAAGAAGTAAATGAAAAACTGGCATCAGGCCTACCTTATGTCATAAGACAAAATAATCCTGAAAACGGTGTTACAACTTTTCATGATGAAATCTACGGTGATATATGCGTGGACAATTCAGAATTAGATGATATGATACTTATAAAGTCAGATGGTTATCCTACATACAATTTTGCAAACGTAATAGATGATCATCTTATGGGTATTACTCATGTAGTAAGGGGAAGTGAATATTTATCTTCTGCTCCAAAGTATAACAGATTATATGAAGCTTTTGGCTGGCAAATTCCAGTATACATTCATTGTCCTCCAATAATGAAGGATACTCACCACAAGCTCAGTAAAAGAAATGGTGATGCATCTTTTGAAGATTTAATAAAAAAAGGGTATCTGAAAGAAGCTGTTTTAAACTATATAGCTCTTTTAGGCTGGAATCCTGGAGATGAAAAGGAAATTTTTAATTTAGAGGAATTGGTAGAAAAATTTGATTACAGGAATATAAACAAATCGCCTGCCATATTTGACACTATAAAACTTAAATGGATGAATGGGGAGTATATTAAAAAACTGCCTTTAGAAACTTTTAATTCCCTTGCTCTTCCCTATTATAAAGAAGTCATTTCAAAGAGTCTGGATTTTTTAAAGATAAGTAAATTACTCCAGACCAGGGTTGAAGTATTGAGTGAAATACCTGATTTTTTGGATTTTTTCCAGGAGCTGCCGGATTATTCTACAGATATGTATGTACACAAAAAAATGAAGACAAACTTGCAGAATTCCCTGAATACCCTTGAAAAATTCCTTCCGAAATTAGAGGCACTGGCTCCTTGGACTTTTGAAAACATAGAAAAGTGCTGTATGGATTTGGTATCAGAATTGCAGGTTAAAAATGGAGTAGTTCTCTGGCCTATAAGAACAGCACTTTCAGGTAAAAAGTCCACTCCAGGCGGAGCTTTTGAAATAGCGGATATTATAGGAAAAGAAGAATCCATAAAGAGAATAAAAATTGGAATTGACAAACTCAGAAATGAAAATCAATAAACTTTTTTACAATAGACATCTGATTCTATATTAAAATACAAATATGGCCCGCAGGCTATGAAAAGCATATTTGTATTTTAAAAACTTCAAGTACCTGAAATTTTTGTGGCTGCCATATTCGTCCACAAAAATCCAGGTGCTTTTTCTATTGAATTTTATATTCATTACATTTTAGTTCTCTTATAATTACTATTTTACAAAACGTTATTATAACATTATTCTCAATTATTATAAATCCCTTTCCTACCCCAGTAATAATTTTGTTATATAACCATTTAAATTTTCCCTGACCACTGGTCTGTATATCTACCCTTTTTCCAATCAACGTATTAAAATAATCTCTCATAGACTTTTCAAAAGAGCAACAACAGCTGCTGTCATCTTTCTTTGAGTACTTCCCTATAGAAATAGGTACAGGTAATTGCATTCCAATTATGTTTTTTATGGGTATTACAATGATTTCCTCCTCTTTATTTTTGAATCTAGCCATCCTTTCATCTGAGGATATCAGATTTACCTGTTCAAGTACACCAGATTCATCGCCCTCAACACATATATCCAATTTTTCATGGCTGAACTCATTCAATAAATTTTTTATTTCTCTATTACATCCTGAAAAACATTTATTTTTTAAAGACAGTCTATTGCCATCTTTTAAATCAGCATGTTCTATTTTATTTATATCTTTACTGTCATGTTTTTTATTATGATCATTTTCTTTTAATTCTTTGTCTTCTCCTGGTGATCTTTTTTTATGCTCCTCTTTTTTATCTCCACCTTCACTTATTTTTTTAATTTGTTCATGTGCCATTTTATTTATCTCCTCATGGAATGGATTTTTAGCTATACCTTCAGTTTTTCCCCCAATAATTTCTTTGTTGGCTTTTTTGCCCCCATCTTCACCTCTGCCTCTAATCCCTAAAATATTTTTTTCTATAAAATTGATCAAATCCTTATTGTCCATATATTGATCCTTGTAGTAGTCTCTGTCATGATGTGAATCTCTAAAATGTCTTTTATTGTACTTTTTCACTCTCTTCATATACTTTGGCATCATATATAAAGCAAGCTGCATTAAATCATCCATATCATTTCTTGATCTTCTCAAATTAGTACCTCCACAAATAAATAGATTATATTATTAGGATATGAAATTCTGACATAATATTGCAATGAAGTTCTTCTTAGGTTCAAGTGGAGTTTTCTCATATGAAGTACTTCTCTCCATGAGAGCAACTNTTATATTATTAGGATATGAAATTCTGACATAATATTGCAATGAAGTTCTTCTTAGGTTCAAGTGGAGTTTTCTCATATGAAGTACTTCTCTCCATGAGAGCAACTAATTACGGGCTTACAGCTTTACAATATTGTAAAGCTGTAAGCCCGTAATTTTAATGCTATTTTTTTATTTTCATAACATCTATTCTATTTACTCTTTTAGGAAGTATGGAGGATCCAGGACCCCTTTGTTTAACTTGTTCCTCTGGTATATCAAGTTCTTTTGCTATAAGTTTTCTAACCCTTGAGCCACAAAATGCTCCCTGACACATACCCATACCAGCCCTTGTACGGCGTTTTATTCCATCAATTGACATTGTCTTCACAGGCCTATTTAGTGCATCTATAATTTCTGCCTCTGTCACCTTTTCACATCTGCATATAATATGTTTTTCAGGCTCCTCTGCGTTTATATCCCCCTTGAATTTTTCATCTTTCTTTACTATAATAGGTTTTCTATAAGGATTAAAATCCTTTTTCTCTTCCAGTTTTACTCCCATATTACTCAATATATTTACTACTTTCTCTGCTATAGCAGGAGAAGATGTGAGTCCCGGCGAATCTATACCGGCTACATTTATAAATCCCTTTACCTCAGTTTCTTCTATTATAAAATCCTTGGTATTGTTTGTAGGCCTCACTCCTGCAAAGGAAGTTATAGCTTTTTTCATATCAAAACCTTTTACAGATCTCCTTGCAGTTTCAACAATATAATCTAATGTTTCTTCATTTGTAGTTACATCTTCCCTATCTGACACTTCTTGAGCATTAGGACCTATCATCAAGTTTCCATGATAAGTTGTAGTTACTAAAATTCCCTTGCCTTTTTCAGTAGGGACCTGGAATATCACACTATTCACCAGATAAGACTGATCCTTGTTGAAAAGAACATATTCTCCTTTTCTCGGGATTATATGAAAATAATTCAATCCAACCATATTGGATACCTTGTCGCTATAAGCTCCTGCTGCATTTATAATATATTTGCACTCTATTCTCTCTTTATTCGTAACTATTTCAAAATATCCTTCTTTTCTATTTATACCTATAACTTCATTTTCAAGTTTTAAATCCACACCGTTTTCCACTGCATTTTCTGCCAGTGCTATAGTGAATTCATAGGGAGAGCAAACTCCTGAATCTTTACAATATAGAGCCCATTTAACATCCTTGCTGACATATGGCTCCATTTGCCTTACTCTTTCCCCTTCTATTATTTTCATTCCTCCTACACCGTTTTTCAGACCATTTTCATACAATTCCTCAAGGTGCCTTTTTTCATCATCAGAAAAAGCTATTACCAAAGAACCAGTTTCCCTATACCCGAAATTCAGTTCTTTATTTAATTTATCATACATTCTATTGCCTTTTACGCACAGTTTTGCCTTGAGTGTACCAGGTTCATCGTCATATCCACCATGAACTATGCCGCTGTTTGCCTTAGATGCCCCGCAGGATACATCATCTTGTTTTTCTATTAAACAGACCTTTAATTTGTACCTGGAAATTCTTCTCGCAATAGCTGAACCCTCTACACCTGCACCTATAATAGCAATGTCAAACATACATCATTCCTCCATTTTATATAGAATTTTTTCACATAAATATACGAATTACTTCAGTACATATATTATATATTGTTTCAAAACTTATTTCTACTGGAGAATGATTATTTTTTAAAAGTACTAAACATTTATTTCAGCTTCTTTTCCCAAATACTGTTTATTTTCTTCAAGCAGTGGTTTTATTTGATGCTCTATAAAATCCACTACCTGACCTGGCGCTCTTCCCACAAACTTTTTAGGATTTACAAGAGAAAATATTTCATCCTTTTTCATTTTAAAAAATGGATCTTGTATAATTCTATCTATTAGATCATTTTCCAGCCCATCTACTTTTACCCTTTTAGCTGCTTTCATAGAATGAACTCTAATTCTCTCATGAAGTTCCTGCCTATCTCCCCCCCTTTTAACAGCTTCCATTATTATATTTTCCGTAGCCATAAATGGAAGTTCTTTAAGTACATGGGATTCAATTGTCTTTGGATAAACCACCATGTTTTCTGATACATTCATATATAAATTTAAAACCCCATCTAATGCCAGAAATGCCTCAGGTATAACTATTCTTCTATTTGCAGAATCATCAAGAGTTCTCTCAAACCATTGGGTGGATGCAGTTATAGCCGGATTTAAAGCATTTACGATTATATACCTGCATAGAGATCCTATTCTCTCACACCTCATGGGATTTCTCTTATATGCCATGGCAGAAGAGCCTATCTGATTTTTTTCAAAGGGCTCTTCCATTTCTTTCATATTCTGGAGTATTCTCATATCATTGCTAAATTTATAAGCACTTTGTGCAATTTCTGACAGGGTGTTTAATATTATGGAGTCCAGTTTTCTAGTATAAGTCTGTCCTGTAACCATAAATTCCTGTTCAAATCCCATTTTACCGGTTACCATTTTATCCAACATTTTCACCTTTTCTTCGTTGCCATTAAAAAGATCCATAAAGCTGGCCTGAGTTCCCGTAGTTCCTTTTACTCCTCTAAATCTAATTTTATTTATAACAAAATCAATATTTTCCATGTCCAGGTACAGATCCTGTATCCAAAGAGATGCTCTTTTCCCCACTGTAGTAAGTTGTGCTGGTTGAAGGTGTGTAAATCCAAGAGTAGGTAGATCTTTATATTTTAACGCAAAATCCTTAAGATAATTTATTACATTTAATATTTTCCCTCTTACTATGTAAAGTGCTTTTCTCATAATTATCAAGTCTGTATTATCACCTACATAACAGCTGGTTGCACCTAGATGTATTATTCCCTTGGCTTTTGGACACTGTAATCCATAAGCATATACATGACTCATAACATCATGGCGTACTTCCTTTTCTCTCTTTTCTGCATCTTCATAATTTATATTTTCCATATTGGCTTTTAATTCATCTATTTGCGCAGAAGTTATATTTAGTCCGAGCTCCTTTTCGCACTCTGCCAGGGCCACCCAGAGTCTTCTCCATGTCTTAAATTTCATCTCGTCGGAAAATAGATAACTCATTTCCTTAGACGCATACCTTTTATTTAATGGGTTGTTGTATGTATTTCTCATTATAAAATACCTCCGTACATATACAATAATTTAATATTTTTCATTCATATTATACCATATATTTATTACATATTATATGATTACATTCGTCTAATCTTATAAAAGTGTACAAACTGTTCTATTTTATCAAATGACTAATATACTTTAATTAGAAAAAGTATATTATATGGAGGTGAATTTTTATTGAGCGGATTAAATTAAAATTTTTATACTGCCTCAATAAATAAGATTATGTATAAATTCAGTATAATAGACAAAACTTCTTTAATATTAATTGTCATAGGTGCAATAAATTGGGGACTTGTAGGTTTATTTAATTTTAACATAATAGGAATCATATTTGGTGAGCCTGCCAATTTAATTGGCAGAATAATATATATACTCATAGGCGTAGCCGGCATTGACATGATCATGCTACTTTTTAAAACCAAAAACAGCTGTAAATAAAATAGAAGACCTCTTATGGTCTTCTATTTTATATCATGACTACCATTGCATAACTCCCTCAAATTATGGGATAAGCGATGCTACGCCCTGGATAAGTTCTTATAAGGTCCGGTACAAAAAACATTTCTTGTGGGCAAATTCCACCGCACCTAAAGATCACTTCATATTGAAATTATTTATAATGTTTCCAATGAATTTATCAATTTAATAACTTCTTCTATAGCCAATGATTCATCGTCGCCAGATGCAGTTATTTTTACAGTTGAATTTTTAGTTACACCTAATGAAAGTACTCCGATTAAACTCTTTATGTTGGCCTTTTTTCCATCAAATTCTATTGATAAGTCAGATTTAAATGAAGAAGCCTTCTTAACCAATAATGTTGCAGGTCTTGCATGTAGTCCTGTGGGACTTTTAACTATAACTTCTTTAGAAACCATTCAATTCACCTCTATTTTAGTTTATTATTGTATAACATATCTCAAATCCTTCTTTAATTATTATACCATTTTTTATTCATGTTTCAATACACATCTTTTACATTTCATGATAAATATTCTTGGATTATTTTAGTTTTAGTACAAATTGCTCTATTCTATCCAATCCTCTTTTTATATTTTCCATAGAAGTAGCATAGGATAATCTTACATACCCATCTATTCCAAAACCCAACCCTGGTACTACTGCAACTTTTTCTTTCTCCAGCAGGAGTTTGGAAAATTTCAAAGAATCATCTATGAGCTGTCCATCAATAGTTTTTCCAAAAGTCTTTGATATATTTAGCATTACGTAAAAGGCTCCTTCTGGCTTCAGGCAAGAAAGCTGTGGAATTGCATCTATTTTTTCCACCATATACTCTCTTCTCTTTTTAAATTTACTCACCATATTTTCAATCTGGCTGTCTTGCCCATTCAAAGCCGCCAATGCAGCATATTGGGCTATGGAATTAGGATTTCCAGTAGTATGACTTTGAACATTAGACATTAATTTAATTATATCTTTGTTTGCAGCACAGTACCCTATTCTCCATCCTGTCATAGCATATGTTTTTGAAACTCCGTTTATAACAATTGTCCTATCATAGGCATCCTCAGATACACTTGCTATACTCACATGTTTGCTATTTCCATAAATCAGTTTTTCATATATTTCATCTGATAAAATAAGTATATCCTTTTCTTTAGCAAAATCAGCTATTTTTTTAAGTTCCTCTTTTGAATAAATGCTTCCCGTTGGATTATTAGGACTATTGATTATGATGATTTTAGTTTTTTCAGTATAAGCCTTTTCCAAATCCTCTACAGTATATTTAAAATCATTTTCCTCTCTTGTATTTACAAACACCGGTACTCCATCTGAAAGCTTAACCAGTTCCGGATAACTTACCCAATATGGAACAGCTATAATAACCTGATCCCCCGGGTTTAAAACAGCTCTAAACGCATTACAAAGGCATTGCTTTGCCCCTGTAGATATTATGATCTGATCTGAGCTGTAATTTAATCCATTGTCCACTTTAAATTTTTCTACGATAGCCCCTTTAAGCTCTAAAATTCCAGAAGCAGGAGTATATTTTGTATATCCTTTTTTCATAGCATCTACAGCGGCCTTCTGAATATTTTCGGGGGTATTAAAATCTGGCTCTCCAGCCCCAAATCCTATTACATCAATTCCCTGGGATTTCATCTTTTTAGCCTTTGCAGTTATTTCTAGAGTTATAGACGGTTGAATTTTTTCAGCTTTCTTTGACAATATCATTTTTTATTCCTCCCTGACAATCTAAATTTAGTATTTTACCACAATGAGCTAGGATTTCCTATTCTTAACTTCTTGAAATGAGTATTACCCCTACTATTATAAAACCAACTCCCAATACCCTTATAAAAGATATATTTTCTTTAAACAAGAAATAGGAAAATAACATGGTCACTATATACCCTAAACTCACCATAGGATATGCATAGCTTAATTCTACTTTACTTAAAACCTTTATCCACAATAAGAAACTCAATCCATAGGATATAATTCCAAACATTACAGGAATGTTTTTTAATATAGCTAAAATACTTGGTAGTAAATACTTAATAGTGAAATTTAACTGTAAATTTACAGCACCATATTTTACAAGCACCTGCCCTATGGCTCCTAAAAAAACTGATACCAATATCAATGAAATCATGCTCTTATCTCCTTATATCTAAATACCACATATTTTAATACTAAGTAGAAATAATAGATAAATATAAATGTTTCCGGAAAAGAGTACCTTCCCTGACCTTCTGTTATGAAATAAACAGATGTGAACATAAAAAACAACACCACCAAATATAGATTGAACTTATTTAATAAATGACTTTTTCCATTAAAAATACTAAACAGTATTTTTAATGAATATATTAAAATACATAATATGGCCGGGGAAAATACAATGATCCTTATAAAATTACTGCTCACAAATATCAAGTTGTTTAAATAACGATTTATTCCGCTTCCATGAGTACTGTAAAGTACATCATCCGCCAAAAAATAAGTATTAAACAACCTCTTAAGCCCTAAATTGATAAATTTCGCGGGATGTGATTTTATCCACTTGTTTGCGGCACTGCTCAGCATTTTATTCTGCTCAGTTCTGTTTGCCTTTTTATATTCACTGGTTTTTACAACAGAATTCTCCACTTTACTTGCATCCATCCATCTTCCCTTGTTATTTTGGGAATTGTTATTTATATAAAGCACTATGCCGCCATTATTGGATACGTATGTAAATTGACCTATTAATTTTGTATTTCTATATATAAATGGTGAAATAACAACTGTACAAGTTACAAGTACAAGAAGAGAATTTCTCAAGGGCAGTAAAAATTTTTTATGTTTTATAACATCAACCAAAAATACAGCAAAGAAAAATATGATAAAAAAAGGCTTTATCATTGTATTTAATCCTGTAAGCACACCTATGAAAAGATATTTATATTTAATATTTCCAAAGTAAAGACAAGTTATCATAAGAAGTATACTTGTAAACAACAATTCAGTGCCCAAGATATTATTATAGAATATATTACTTGGAAACAATATAAATATAAAAAATATTATTTTTCTATCTATTTCCCTTAATTTTACTTTAAATAAAATGGACTTAAGACAAATGTAGTTCATAAAAGTAATGACCAAATTAAATATCTTCCCTACAAGCACGCTGGCTCCAAAGAGTTTAAATACACCTGCCAGTACTATTGGATATCCCACCGAAGTATAAGTATCCCCCCATTTACCACCATTAGCTATACTTACTGCTAAATTGTAGTAATAACTAAAATCCGAAAATGGCACTGACTTTATAAGAATTATCCATAATATGGATAAAGCCATTCCCAGCCCTATCATCATATTATAATACCTACTGCCCTCACTGTTATTTGGTTTATAATATTCATTATTCCAGAAGTTCCTGATTTCCATAATTAATTGATTTCCTTTCTACTCTACAATTTTAAATATATTACAATTATAACAGTTATTATCCACAACAATATATTGATTAAAAAAGGTATGTCTCTGCCAAACACATCTTCTGGCTTTCCTCCTATATTTTCCCTGTCCATTAAATACTCATATCTGAATATTCCATATAATACAAAAGGTATAGTAAACATCATTGTATTACTTTGAGTAGAAGCAAAAGTATAAAGGCAATAAGCCATTAATATAGATGGGTTTACTATGGTGAGCATTTTATCAATATTCTTTACAGAATATTTCTCCAATATCTTTCTGGAAGAACTGCTCTTGTTTTTTAAAGTTATAATCTCACTTTTTCTCTTATTCAGTCCCAAAAATAAAGATAATAGCACTGTACATAAAACCAGCCAGGGCGATACTTTGACTCCAGTAGCCACACTTCCACTTGCAACTCTCAGTACAAAACCAAAAGCAATGGTCATAACGTCTATTATAACTAAATTTTTAAGTTTAAAAGAATAACATATATTTAATATAATATATATCAAATATATAAATAAAATTTTTATATTTAAAAAGGCACATGTAAGATACACCACCAAAATGAACAATATAATATCTAGAACAATGGCTGTATTTTTAGACACACGTCCACTTGGAAGAGGTCTTTTTTTCTTGTCGGGATGACACATGTCCTTTTCAATATCCACAATATCATTTAATATGTAAATAATAGAAGATGTAATACAAAATAACATAAAAGTTATTATATTAGTTTCAAGTAACTTCAATTGCAGAAAATTTCCTGAAAAAATAATTGCTGCAAATACAAAAAAATTTTTAATCCATTGTTTAGGTCTCATAAGTTCAATTGCTGCCACCATAATTTTCCTCCCAGACTTATATATACTATTACAATTTACTGTACATCTTTTTACATTTTAACACAGTATTTAATATAGTCAACATACCGCTTTAAACTATGTATGTAATCTTGCACTTAAATAAGGACTTGAGATAAATCCACAAGTCCCCCATAAAAATATATTTTTTATCTTGGCTGAATTATCAACTTAATTGCAGTTCTCTCTTCCCCATCTATTTCAATGTCCGTAAATGCCGGAATACATATTAAATCGATTCCACTAGGTGCTACAAATCCTCTGGCAATAGCTACAGCTTTAATAGATTGGTTTAATGCTCCTGCTCCTATGGCCTGTATTTCAGCTGCCCCTCTCTCTCTTAAAACTCCTGCTAATGCACCTGCGACTGAATTTGGACTTGATTTTGCTGAAACCTTTAATACTTCCATAATAAACCTCCTATATATTATAATAATATCTTTATTTATTATTGTTACTACCTATAATATTCTACAAAAAATCAAAAATTCCTTTTAGGTTTTGTAAAGGTTACAAAATCTAAAAGGAATACTCTTCTACCTTATAAAATTTTATCTATTATTTTGCATATTCAATTGCACGAGTTTCTCTAATAACATTTACCTTAATCTGACCAGGATACTCTAGTTCCTCTTCTATTTTTTTAACTACCTTCCTTGCCATTTCAAAGGCCCCTGCATCGTCAATATTTTCTGGTTTAACCATAATTCTAAGTTCTCTTCCCGCTTGAATGGCATATGACTTTTCTACGCCTTCACATGTATTTGCTATTTCTTCTAATTTTTCTAAGCGCTTGATATAAGCTTCTAGTGTTTCTCTCCTAGCTCCAGGTCTTGCTGCAGATATGGCATCAGCTGCTTGAACAAGTACTGCTTCCAAGGATTGGAATTCTACATCTCCATGATGAGCTGCAATAGCATTTACAATTATTGGTGATTCTCTATATTTTTTAGCAACTTCTGCACCTATAACAGCATGAGGTCCTTCCACTTCATGATCTACAGCCTTACCTATATCATGAAGCAATCCAGCTCTTTTAGCTATAGTCGGATCTATACCAATTTCTGAGGCCATAAGGCCTGCTAAATATGCAACTTCTATAGAATGTTTTAGGACATTTTGACCATAACTGGTTCTATATTTTAATCTACCTAATAATTTTATTAATTCCATATGAAGACCATGTACACCTGTTTCAAAAGTGGCTTGTTCTCCCTCTTCCTTAATGTCACTTTCCAATTCTTTTTCAGCTTTTTGAACCATTTCTTCAATTCTCGCTGGATGTATTCTTCCATCAATTATAAGCTTTTCCAATGCTATTCTTGCAACTTCTCTCCTTATAGGATCAAAGCTTGATAATATTACTGCCTCAGGCGTATCATCTATTATCAAATCCACACCTGTTAAAGTTTCAAGAGCTCTTATGTTTCTGCCTTCTCTCCCTATTATCCTACCTTTCATCTCATCATTGGGCAAAGTTACAACATGTACTGTAGTTTCAGCTACATGATCCGCAGCACATCTTTGAATGGCACAAGTTATAATTTCCCTAGCCTTTTTATCTGCCTCTTCCTTAGCCCTTGTTTCCACTTCTTTAATCATCATAGCAGATTCATGTTTTATTTCTTTTCTTACTTCTTCTAATAAAATACTTTTAGCTTCTTCTGAACTTAAACCTGACAATCTTTCAAGTTCTTCTCTTTGTTTTTGATATAATTCATCCACTTTTGTCTGTAACTTATCAATTTCCTGCTGTTTTTTATCTAGACTAATCTCTTTTTTCTCAAAAGCATCACTTTTTTTATCAAGTAACTCTTCTCTTTGTATTAATCTTCTTTCCAGCCTTTGAACTTCATTTCTTCTATCTCTGGATTCTCTTTCCACATCATTTCTTAATTTATGAATTTCTTCTTTAGCTTCTAGTATAGCTTCTTTTTTTCGGGATTCGGCTTCTCGCATAGCCTCTTCCTTCAATCTATTAGACTCCTCTTGAGCCTGTGATTTTATAGCATTTGCCTTATTTTTAGTAGTTTTAAATTCAACTAATAAAATGGCAGCTATTAGTATACCAGCAATAATCTCATATATTATTACGGAATTCACATGAACACCTCCTTTGCTTCTATTATGAAATCTATATCATAGTTAAATATGCAAGCATAGAAAAGGTGTCATATTATTCAATTGGCAATTCCTAAATACATGATAAACCAGAATTTGTCTTAATTTTATATTATATTTTAATTATTGTCAAGTTATATACATCTTATTCTATGTATATATTTATTATAATTATACATATGCAAAATCGCAGGATTATTATCTTGCGATTTCATACAACATCATATATCCAGATGTTTTTGTTCTTCTTTTTTTGTATCTACTTTGCTGCTTTTTTCTTTTTTACTATCTGATGAAGATTTTTTTAACTCAGACAAATTGTACTTTTCTCGTATTTTACTTTCTATTTCCAGTAAAATATCTGGATTTTCCTTGAAAAATTGTTTTGCATTTTCTCTTCCTTGTCCAAGCCTCGTTTCTTTATAGTAAAACCATGAACCACTTTTTTGTATCAATTCTTCTCTGACTCCTACATCCAGCACATTTCCCTCTCTGGAAATGCCATGATTATACATTATGTCAAATTCAGCATGTTTAAAAGGAGGTGCCACTTTATTCTTTGTAATTTTCACTTTAGTTCTATTACCTACTATTGTATCTCCCTGTTTTATAGCATCGGATCTCCTTACCTCCATTATGACAGAAGCATAAAATTTCAGTGCCCTTCCCCCTGGGGTAACTTCAGGATTTCCAAACATAACTCCCACTTTTTCTCTAAGCTGATTTATAAATATAGTCACACATTTGGATTTATTTATAGAAGATGTAAGTTTTCTGAGTGCCTGAGACATAAGTCTTGCCTGAAGTCCTACATGGGGATCTCCCATTTCTCCTTCTATCTCGGCTTTTGGAACCAAAGCTGCCACTGAATCAACTACTAAAACATCTATGGCATTAGATCTCACCAATGCTTCTGTAATTTCAAGTGCCTGTTCTCCACTATCCGGCTGGGATACAATCAAATTTTCTATATCAACTCCTAAGTTCTTTGCATAAGTAGGATCAAGTGCATGTTCCACATCTATAAAAGCTGCTGCACCACCTGATTTTTGAGCTTCTGCAATTATATGAAGGGCCACCGTGGTCTTACCTGAAGATTCAGGTCCGAATATTTCTGTTACCCTTCCTCTTGGAACTCCTCCAATACCAAGGGCTATGTCTAAATCAAGACATCCTGTCGAAATAGCATCTACATTTAGCACACTATTTTCCCCCAGTTTCATTATAGCACCCTTTCCAAATTGTTTTTCTATCTGCACCATGGCAGATTCTATAGCCTGTAACTTTTCATTATTTAAATTTCCCAAAGGATCACTTCCTTTCTTATACGAACGCATGTTCTAAATAAATTATATACTATATTCTATCCCTAGTCAACAGATTTAATTAATTATTTTACGCTGTTGTGCAAAAACTGAAAATATCCATTCTCCACTTAAACATATTTTAATTATGGACACATAAATGCATTTTAATCATCAGATCTATTATCTATCTGGTTTCATTACCTCTTTATTTTTCACGAAATAATCTATGCCTGAAATTAAAGTCATAATTATTGCTATAGCCATGGCGATATCCGTAGTCCAATTTAAAATTCTATGTGGATGATTTATAACACTTCTGAGTATTCCCAAAGATACATGATTGTAATTTAAGTTTATAAGCGCAAGTATTATAGCTACTATCTGCGTTACAGTTTTAGCCTTGCCCCAAGGACTGGCTGCTATTACAATTCCCTCTGCTGCCGCAATTGTTCTGAGACCTGTTACTGCAAACTCCCTAGCTACTATTATCATTGCCACCCAAGTTGGTATTATATGATATTCAACCAATGATATGAGTGCAGCAGTAACTAAAAGCTTATCTGCTAGAGGATCCATGAATTTCCCAAATCTAGTAATTTGATTTCTGCTCCTGGCTATATACCCGTCTAATTTATCTGTTATTGAAGCTATTACAAAAATAGCTATTGCAATAATTTTTCCATAGGGCATATCTTTTACAGCCATAAAGATCAAAAAAAATGGAATCAATAACATTCTAAGTATTGTAAGTTTATTTGCTAAATTCATCACATACAACTCCTAACAAATCATATTCAATACTACGAATTATTTTTACATCAATCATAGTACCTATTTGTAAATTATTTTTACATTTTATATATACAAGCCCATCTATATCTGGGGCCATTGCATAATTTCTTCCATACCACAGCTTCCCTTTTTTACCTTCTACAAGCACTTTATAAACATTGCCAATTTTATCTTTTTCAATTGAGTCCACAATCTTTTGCTGAAGTATCATCAATTCCCCTTCTCTGGCTGACTTTATTTCCTCTGGAATTTGATTTTTCATTTTAAAAGCTGCAGTTCCCTCTTCCCGAGAATATTTAAAAACTCCCATGTTTTCAAACTTCGTAAGCTTTATAAAATCTTTTAGTTCACTAAAATTTTCCTCAGTCTCCCCAGGGAATCCAACTATTATAGTAGTTCTAATTGAAATGTTCTTCACTTTTTTTCTAAGCTCATCTATAATTTTTATTATGCCTGCTTTTCTTCCTTTTCTCCCCATAAGTTTTAATATATCATCACTTATATGCTGAAGGGGTATATCTATGTAATTGCACACCTTATCATTTTCAGCAATCTCATTTACAAGCTCCTCTGTTATCTCTTCAGGATAACAATAAAGTAATCTAATCCATTCTATTCCATGAATTTTAGATACCCTTCTAATGAGTTCAGGAAGCATTTTTTTACCATATAGATCAATTCCGTACCTGGTAGTATCCTGTGCAATAAGTATTATTTCCTTAACTCCCTGTAGAGCTAAATCACTGCATTCCTGCAGCAAATTATCCAATCTCCTGCTTCTATATTTTCCCCTAATCTTTGGAATTATGCAATAGGTACAACAATTATCACAGCCTTCTGCAATTCTTAAATAAGCACTGTGAGAAGGTGTAGTAAGTGTTCTTTTGCCCTCATTTATATTAGAATCACTGTAACCACAATTATAAATTTTATTTCCTGTATTTTCAATACACTTTTTTATATTTTCATTCAATTTGTCATAATCATTTACCCCCAGCATTATATCTATTTCCGGTAGCAATGCCATAAGTTCACTTCCATACCTTTGAGCCAGACATCCAGTCACCACGAGAAGCTTGCAATTAAATTTCTCCTTATAATGCCACATTTCAAGTATGGTATCTATTGATTCTTGTTTAGCGGATTCTATAAAACCGCAGGTATTGACAATTATTATATCAGCCAGCTTTAAATCTTCAACTACCGTATATTCTGCTTTAATATTATTTAATATTATTTCAGAATCTATCCTATTCTTATCACAGCCCAAACTTACTAGTCCAACTTTCAATTTACTCACTAAATTTCCTCCTGCTTAATTATTTTAAAATATTAATATGCATTAAATTTTCAACCTCACCTAGTACAATATATAATTTAACCTTTATACTAAAATTTTTCAACTTCTAAGGTAAATTATATATAATTTTATTACTTAATCTTTTTTGTCTATAAGTATCCGTCTCGGTTTAGTCCCATCTTTTTTTGATATTATTCTTCTTTCTTCCATTTCCTCTATTATCCTAGCCGCCCTGTTATATCCTACTCTAAGCCTTCTCTGGAGCAATGAAGTAGAAGCTTGTCCTGCATCTACTACAATCCTAATGGCCTCATCTAAGAGCTCATCACATTCATTATCAGCTTCATTTACATTTGTATCTATTTGCTCTATTATTTTATCTTCATATTGAGGTTCACCTTGTTTATTTTTTATGTAATCCACAACTTTTTCAACTTCACTTTCCGATATAAAGGCCCCTTGTATTCTTATAGGTTTTGCCTCTCCTACAGGGTAAAACAACATATCTCCCTTTCCAAGCAGCTTTTCTGCTCCACTGCTGTCAATTATAGTTCTAGAATCAATTTGACTGGATACTGCGAAAGATATTCTTGAAGGTATATTTGCCTTTATTACCCCTGTAATTACATCTACAGAAGGCCTCTGAGTTGCTATAACCAAATGCATACCGGCAGCCCTTGACATTTGAGCAAGACGTCCTATATAATCCTCGACTTCATTTGGACATACCATCATTAAATCTGAAAGCTCATCAATTATTATAACCACAAAAGGAAGCTTGCTTTCTATCTTTTCACTTTCAAATAATTCATTATATCCTTCTATATTTCTAACACTATTTTCCGCAAAAAGTTTATATCTTCTGTTCATTTCCTGAACAGCCCAATTTAAAGCTCCTGCCGCTTTTTTAGGATCCGTAACTACAGGTATGAGCAAATGTGGTATCCCATTGTATACGCTAAGTTCTACTACTTTAGGATCCACCATTAAAAACTTAACATCATCAGGTGAATATTTATAGAGCAGACTTATTATAAGGGTATTTATACATACGCTTTTACCGGAACCTGTGGCACCTGCTATAAGCATATGTGGCATTTTTGTGAGATCTGATACTATACAATTTCCACCTATATCCTTTCCCAGACAATAGGCCAAATTATCCTTTGAATTTATAAATTCCTGGGACTCTATAACTTCCCTTAAATATACCGGTGTAAGCTCCCTGTTTGGGACTTCTATACCAATAGCAGATTTTCCCGGTATAGGGGCTTCTATTCTCACTCCCGATGCTGCAAGTCCAAGGGCTATATCGTCAGATAAATTTACAATCTTGCTCACTTTAATTCCAGGACTCGGCTGAAGCTCGAATCTAGTTACAGAAGGTCCCCTGCTTACCTGAAGTACTTTCACATCCACTCCAAAACTAGCCAGAGTCTCTTCCAGCTTATTGGCACTGTTTATCAATTCCCTCTTGTCCTGTTTGTTTAGCTTGGATTGTATATTTTGCCTCAATAAGTCCACTGAAGGAAATTTATATATGGAAATTAAATTTTTCTCACTTTCTGTCATTTTCTTCTCCAGCTCTTCATTTATAGAATCTGGTTTTTCTCCTTGAGAATCATTTTTAATATCACTTAATTTTGCTGAATTTTCTTTACCTCCTAGAATTTCATTCATATCATACTCTTCTTTGGGATCTGAAGACTTCATAAAATCCAATATCTTTATTCTGTTATTTAAATTTTTGATAAAACCAGCCTTTTCATTTTCTTCAATATTGTTTTTATCATCCTCTGTTTTTTTATCCTCCGCTTTATTATTCTCTTTAATTTTAATATTTTCACTGACATTTTTTCGAACAAACAGCATTTTTAATCTATGTAGTATATCATAAATAGTAACCCTGCTCATAATTATAAATGAAATTATGTAAATAGCTGCAAATATAGTATAACATCCTATATCTCCGAATAATTTATATAATGGTACATCAATTAAAAAACTTATTATTCCTCCATGAAATATGGTATTTGATTCATACAATTTTTTCACACCTGAAAATAAATTATATTCAGAGTAATACTCAGGCATTACCAGCATTTGTATAAACAAAAGAGTATTTATAATAAGTAGTAAGATGCCATAAAATCTTTTACTAAAACTTATTTTATTCTTTTTTACAATAAAGCAACATCCTATAAATATTATTAGTATGGGAAATATATAACATCCTATGCCAAATACACCCATTAAAAGTTTTTTTACAAACCTTCCAACTATCCCTGAAGATGAGGGTGAAAATACACTTATTATCATAAGGACTCCCAGTGTAGCAAGCAATATACCCTTTATATCCCTGTTAAACACGTATTCCTGCTTTTTTTTAGCTCTAGCCATATTATAATTACCACCTCCTTAAAATACAGAGATATATTTAATTTAAATAGAAAAGTTCTTTAATAAATATTCTACACTATTTTTCTTTTTCCTTTAATATATGTATGAGATAATCTTATACATGTAAATTACCATAGGATTTTTCCTATGGTGACTTTACTGGATTTGTGAAACCTCATTCTTCATCATCTCATTTAGTTTTTTAACAGCATCACTTATTCCTCCCACTTCATCAATTAACCCCTGCTGTACCGCTTGTTTCCCAATTAATATTGTGCCCATGTCATTTAGAAGTTCATCTGTTTGAAGCATTAATTCAGTTAATTTTTTTTCAGTTATTTTAGATGTTCTGATAATAAATTCATTTATTCTATCCTGCATCTTATTAAAATACTCAAAGGTTTGTGGAACTCCAATTACAAGCCCCGTCATTCTCACTGGATGCACAATCATAGTGGCCGTAGGAGATATAAATGAATAATCAGATGCTGTGGCAAGAGGTACGCCAATAGAATGTCCTCCCCCTATAACAAGAGATACTGTAGGCTTGCTTAAACTTCTTATCATTTCTGCTATGGCAAGGCCTGCCTCTACATCTCCACCTACAGTATTTAAAACCACCAGCAATCCCTTTACATTACTGTCATTTTCAATTGCAATCAAGTTTGGTATTACATGTTCATATTTGGTGGTCTTGGTTTCAGAAGGCAGCTCTACATGTCCTTCTATCTGTCCTATTATGGGAAGTATTTGAATAGGATCCCTTCCCTGTGCCATATTTGTGACACCTAATTCTTTTATCTTTTGAATCTCACTATTATTTTTCTTGGTTTCATTATTTATTTTATCTGGCATTTCAATCTCCTCCTTAAACAGTCTTATCTTATGCATTTTAGGAGATCCATATACCTTTTTACCTTCCACCCAGTAAAAATTCTCTGTGAAGAGCATTTATAGCCCTGTCTGCCTTACTGCTTTCAACCAGACACCATATTGTAGTATGTGAATCAGCTGTTTGCAATACTTTTATATTTTCTTTAAATAGTACTTTAAGTATTCTTGCAATAACTCCCGGCACTCCTCTCATACCACTTCCAATAAGAGCTATTTTAGTACACTCTTTTATAGCAGAATAATTGATTCCAAGGTTTTTCATCACTATTTTGAAATTATCAATGTCATCATTATCTATAGTAAAAACTTCCTCATAGGGAAATACATTTATTAAATCTATACTTATAAGACTGTTTGCCAGTTCATCCAGCAATGTATAATAATTTTCACAGCTTTTGTTTTCATTATATTTAACTGTGATTTGAATTCTTTCATCCATGGATGTTATACCATTTATAACCTTACCGGATGCCTCTGCCACAGAATTAGTTATTATGGTACCTTTACCTTCATTTAATGTATTTTTTACCACTAAGGGTACATTTCCATTCATAGCTATTTTTACAGCTCTTGGATGTATTACTTTAGCACCCTGATCTGCCATTTGGAATACCTCATTATAACTTATTTTTTCAATTAAAGAGGCATCAGATACTATCCTAGGATCTGCCGTCATTATTCCATCCACATCTGTATATATTTCTATGGACTCGGAATTTAAGGCAGTACCTAAAAGTGCTGCAGTAACATCGCTTCCCCCTCTGCCTAAAGTGGTCACATATCCACTTTCAGATATTCCCTGAAATCCAGCAACTACTGGGATTTTTCCATTTTCCAGTATGCTCATCAATTTATCTTTTTCCACTTTTAAAACAGCAGCATCATTATAATTATCGTCAGTAATTATACCTGCCTGTCCTCCTGTTAGGGGAACAGCCTCCAATCCTAACTTTGAGAGTTCATCTGAAATAACTACAGCACTTACAATTTCTCCACAGCTCATGAGCAAGTCAATACTTAAAGAATTTTTAGCCTTAAAGTCCCTGCTTACCAGAGAAAGCAATGTATCTGTAGCATAGGGCTGACCTTTTCTGCCCATAGCAGATACAACCACAACTGGTGAAAAGCCATTATCTTTAGCTTTAAATATTTTATTTACTACTCTAGTTCTTCTTTCATGAGTAGAAACAGAAGTTCCTCCAAATTTTTGAATTAGTATTCTCATCTCAGTCCTCCATAATATTCTCATATGATTTATAAGATATTTCATATAATATATATTATAAACTTTATCAATTATCGTTCAGATCTCCAGTATCTATATCATCGCAATTTCTTAAGATTTTTTTCTTCTACATCTATTATAATTGTCTTAGCTCCTATTTTCTTAACATATTCCCATGGAACTTCTATAAATTCACTTTTCCCAAAAATACCAAATTTGGTTTTACCGTCACTTAAAATCAATATTTTTAAATTCCCTTCAGAGTCAACTATTATGTCATTATTTCCCAGACAATTAAATTTGTTACCGTCATTTACATTAATAATTTCATATCTTTCCATTTCACTATAGGATTTTATATTCTGTTCCATAGTAACCCCCCATTATATTCTTTTATATCAGATATATTAAATACTATGAATAATATATCTGACTTATTACACAAGCCCTATAATCATATGCCAACTTAGCTTTCAACCCTATTTTAATAACTTTTACAAAAGAGTACTTTTTGATCCTTGAAAAGGTTTTATATCTTTATCCAATAAGTTTTTCACAAGTTCCACATCTATATTATCACCTACAAATGCAGAATTTACTATTCCTTTACAAAAAGTATCTTTCATTATTCTATTCAGAGCATCCTCATCTATATTATCTATCTTCTTTATTATATCTTCAGGAGTACTCAATTTATTTGTAAATAGCAGAGATTTACCATTGTTGAACATTCTGCTGCTTATACTCTCCATACCCAATATATAATTGCCCTTTAACTGCTCTTTTGCTTTTATTAATTTATTGGCCCCAATGCCATCCTTTGAAAACAACTCCAACTCATCTTTTATCCTGCATATTACATCATAAACATATTTTGCATTTAATCCAGTATAAACAATAATTACCCCATTATTATTGAAAGAAGCTAAATAAGAATAAATAGAATAGCAAAGTCCCTTTTCTTCCCGTATTTTTTGAAATAATATAGAAGACGCTCCGCCTCCGTATATATTATTCAATAGCAAAAGGGAATAAATATCATCACTGCCGCTTTTAATTCCCTGTATCCCCAAACTTAAATGCAACTGTTCTATGCTTTTCTTTTTTAAAAGATGGTTGTTTAAAAGTTTTGGGAAAGAATACTTAGTTATAATTTTATTCATTCCGTTCCAATTTTTAAAGTATTTTTCTATCAATCTCTCTACTTTTTTTAGATCCACTCTACCTGCTATGGATATTACAGAATTCTCCGGTATATAATGAGAAGACACATAATCCACCAGCTGCTTTCTATTAAAAGATTTTACAGTATCAATACTTCCAAGTATGGGAAGGGATATTGAATCTTCTCCCCACATTGCCTTATTATGAAGATCTGAAAGTACATCCTCCGGTAAATCTTCACTCATATTTATCTCTTCAATTATAACGCCTTTTTCTTTTTCAATATCTTCAGATAGAAACTTACTGTTAAACAGCATATCAGCTAAAACATCTATAGCTAAATCCAGGTGGGAATCCAGTACTTTAATGTAAAAGCATGTAGCTTCCTTACCAGTAAAAGCATTCATCTGTCCACCTACCTCTTCTATACATTCAGCTATTTGAAGAGCTGTTCTATTGGCTGTTCCTTTGAAAAACATATGTTCAATAAAATGAGAAATACCATTATTATATTTTTCTTCATTTCTAGATCCGCTTTTTACCCAGAGGCCTACGCTTACAGAATTTACATAATCTATATTTTCTACAACTACTCTTAGTCCATTATCTAATTTAAATAAATTATACATTATTTTACTGCTGAAATATTAATATTATACAGCAGAAGTTTTCACCTCTCTCATCCAAACAGTTTTAATTTAATCCTAGAATTGATATTACAGGATTAATCTATTTCTCTAAGAAGAAAAATCCTATTAAAAAATAAAAAGGCACCTAAGCCCTTCTATTTTACTACTTTTCTTGAACATCTTTTTTCTCAGAATCTTTTTTCTCGGAATCTTTTATAGCATCTTTTCTGGAAAGATTTATCCTGCCTTGATTGTCTATATCAATTACTTTAACCAATATCTTATCTCCTACAGACACTATATCTTCTACTTTATTTACTCTGGTAAAATCTAATTTTGATATATGAACCAAACCTTCTTTACCTGGAAATATCTCAACAAAAGCACCGAAATTAGTTGTTTTGGTAACTTTGCCTAGATATATTTCTCCCACCAATACATCTCTTGTAAGATCATCTATTATTTTCAATGCTTTCTTAGCACTTGCACTGTCATCTGACATGACAAATATCTTTCCGTCTTCCTTTATGTCTATTTTAACTCCAGTTTCTGCTATTATCTTATTGATAACTTTTCCTCCAGAGCCTATTACATCCCTAATTTTTTCTGGATCTATAGACATAGTATATGTTTTAGGAGCATATTTTGACAGCTCTGCTCTTGGCTCAGGAATACATTCATGGATCTTTTTTAGTATAAATAACCTTGCTATCCTTGCTTTATCAAGAGTTTCTCTTATACAGCTATTAGACAGTCCATGAATTTTTGTATCAAATTGAATGGCTGTAATACCCTTTTCTGTTCCTCCAACTTTAAAATCCATATCGCCAAAGAAATCCTCCAGCCCCTGTATATCAGTTAGTATTTCCTCTTGAGACAAATCTTCACTGGTTATAAGTCCCATGGCTATTCCTGCTGCCGGTCTTTTTATGGGAACACCTGCATCTAAAAGAGCCAGAGTACTTCCGCATATACTAGCCTGAGAAGTAGAACCATTTGAACTTAGAACTTCAGATACCAACCTTATGGTATAGGGAAATTTCTCTTCACTTGGTATAAGTGGTTCCAATGCCTTTTCGGCCAAAGCTCCATGCCCTATTTCCCTTCTTCCAGGTCCTCTAAGAGGTCTTGTTTCACCTGTACTGTAGGATGGGAAATTATAATGGTGTATATATCTTTTGGATTCTTCAGACCCCACTCCATCAAGTATCTGCACATCTCCCAAAGATCCCAACGTAGCTACGGTCATTACTTGAGTCAACCCTCTTGTAAACAGTCCAGTACCATGGGTTCTAGGAAGAATTCCCACTTCACAGCTTATTGGTCTTATTTCATCAAATGCCCTTCCATCAACTCTTTTATGCTCTTTTAAAAGCATATTTCTCACTATTTCCTTTTTTATCCTGTATACTATATCTGAAATATCAGCTCCATTATCAGGATATTTTTCAGAAAATTGTTCCTCTAATTTCTTATCTACATTTTTCAGAGCTTCATTTCTTTCATCCCTGTTTACTATATACATGGCATCCTTTATCATATCAAATGCAAAATTTCTCACTTCTTCTTCTATTGTCTCATCTGCCTTGTATAGTTTTGGTTCAATTTTTTTCTTGCCATATTTTTTCATAGTTTCTTCTTGAAATGCTACTATTTTTTTACATTCTTCAAGTCCAAACATTATGGCATTGTACATTACATCCTCTGGTATTTCATCTCCTCCAGCTTCTACCATCATGACTTTATCCTTGGTAGCACACACGGTAAGATTTAAACTGCTATTTTCTCTTTGTTTTAAATCAGGATTAATTACGAACTCATCCTGCACCAGCCCTACCGATACTGCTGCCACTGGAGTAGTAAAGGGAATACTTGATATACAAAGGGCTAATGAAGCTCCATTTATGGCTAATATATCAGGTGCATTGTCCTGATCAACAGATAACACCGTACACACTACCTGAACATCATTTCTATAGCCTTTTGGAAATAGCGGTCTAAGAGGCCTATCTATTGCCCTAGCATGCAATATGGCCTTTTCAGAAGGCTTTCCCTCCCTTTTTATAAAACCTCCAGGAATCTTTCCAACAGAATACAATCTCTCCTCATATTCTATACTTAAAGGGAAAAAATCTACTCCTTCTCTAGGTTTATCTGAAGAATTTGCATTGATTAAAACCACTGTATCTCCATAACTTATTAACATGGCACAATCAGAAAGTTTACCTACTTTTCCATAATCAACTTTTAAGGTTCTTCCTGCAATAGTAGTTTGAATTATTTCACTCATTAAAAATATACCTCCTCCCAATGGATTATAATTTTGTTAAAATAATAGAGCGGTATAAGCCCGCTCTCAAAGATTATTTTCTTAAATTTAATGCCTTAATAATAGTACGATATCTTTCAATATCCTGCTTAATTAAGTAATTAAGAAGACCCCTTCTCTTACCAACCATCATTAAAAGACCTCTTCTAGAGTGATGATCCTTTTTATGAATCTTTAAATGTTCGTTTAGATGATTTATTCTCTCTGTAAGCAGCGCTATTTGCACTTCTGGAGATCCCGTATCTCCCTCATGTCTCGCATATTTTTTCATTATTTCTTCTTTAAATGCCTTTTCCATTTTGTTACACCTCCAATTGTTAATCCCCTTTATTCCAAGAACAACGTTGGCAAGTCGAAATTCTTAGCATAAGGATCACGTCTGTAATTATAGCAAATAAACCTAGTATTGTAAATTAATTTTTAAAATTAATTTCTAATTTTTTTTACTTGCATACATCTTATCCCTCTTTAACTGATCGGCTAATTCAGTTAAACTATTGAATTTTAACTCATCTCTAATTCTTTCAATAAAATGTATTTTTATATTTTTATCGTATATATCTCCGTTAAAACCCAGTATATTGGTTTCAATACTGAGTTTATTGTCATAAGTGGTGGGATTATATCCTACATTGGTTATACCTTTAAATATTCTACCATCCAATTCCACCCTGGTATAATACACTCCGCCCTTCGGTATTACAAATTTTTTATTATAATCCAAGTTCACCGTAGGAAAGCCCAATTTTCTTCCCAACTGTTTTCCATGTATTACACTACCCTGTATCATAAAAGGTCTTGTCAAGAGCATATTTGCTTTTTTCATGTCTCCTTCATCAGTTATGATGTTCCTTATAATTGAACTGCTAACTATTTGTCCTTTGTATTTTACTGAATCTATAACATATAAATAAAATTTATATGTCTTGCTTAATTTTTTTAATAGATTTACATCTCCCAGATTCTTATACCCAAACCTATAATTAAATCCAACTACAAATCCCTTAGCCCTATAATTATTTAAAAGATGAATTACAAAATCCTCAGGACATATCTTCATAAGCTCTTTATTAAAGTTTGCCATATTTATTATATCCAAACCTGCATTTCTTAATACATCTATTTTAGAGGGGTTATCCATTAAAATCTTAGGTGCTAAATCAGGATTTATAGTCATAAGCGGGTGATTTTTAAATGTAAACACCATGCTCTTTGACCCATTATTTCTGGCAAGCTTGATGGTTTTGTTTATAAGTCTCATATGTCCCAGATGAAGTCCATCAAAACTTCCCAATGCTATATATGTATTCTCCATAAAATGCTTTTTAAAATTATCTTCTATGACTTTCATAATTAATTACCTCGAATATATAACTTCACCATTTTAAATTCAAAAGTTTTACGCATACCCAAACCTATAAATTTATTTTCATGGATATAAACTCTATATAGTTTCTCCTCTAATATTTTACTCAAAAATATTTTATCCTTTATGGGGATTCCATTTAAGACATTTTTTACATATATATCTTCAACTATGACTTTAGGATATTGTTCCAGTGCCTTCTCTACAGGAGCAATATGCTGTGATATGTTTTCAATACTTAGATCTTTTAAATCAATGGAATCTAAAATATCAAAGTTCCCCGTGGATGTTCTCTTTAAATTCCACATGATAGCTCCACAATTTAACTTATTGCCAATATCATGACAAAGACTTCTTATATAAGTTCCTTTGGAACATCTTACTTTAAATACTAAATGTGGTAATTCTATATCCACAATATCTATAGAATATATTGTAATTTTTCTTTTTTCCCTTTCCACTTCTATACCCTGTCTTGCTAAATCGTAAAGTCTTTTTCCCTTTATCTTTATAGCAGAATACATAGGCGGCATTTGTTCTATTTCACCCTGGAAGCTTAAAATTGCACTTTTTATATCCATTTCACTTAGATTAAAATCTGAAGTATCTATTACAGTACCTTCTCTATCATAAGTATCCGTTGTAACCCCAAGTTTCATGTCGGCCAAATATACTTTTTCATTTTTCATTATATAGTCTACAAACTTGGTGGCTCCCCCTATGCACACTGGCAGCACCCCTGAAGCAATTGGATCAAGAGTACCTGCATGACCTACTTTTTTGTTTTTTGACAAAGACTTAATTTTTCTAACCACATCAAAAGATGTAATACCAGTGGGTTTATTTATATTCAAAATTCCATTCATCATATAAACTCTTTTTCAACTTCCTTCACTATCATGTTCTTTACCTCATCCATAGTTTTATGTGAAACCATAAGTCCGCTGGCCCTTATATGTCCTCCTCCATTAAAAGCCTCAGCTACTTTTCTCACATCCACCCTTGATTTAGATCTAAGGCTTGCTTTTACTCCGTCTTCTACCTGTTTTAATAGGATTCCAACTTCTACAGTATCTATTTTCATTCCTATATTTATAATATCAGAAGTATCTATATCCGCTCCCATACCAGACTGAGAAAGCATGTCACTTGTAATCTGTATAACACAAATTTCATTTTTTATAAGCTGCATGCCTTCAATTGCCTTTCCATAAAGTTTTATCTTCTCAAATTTTTTATTATCAAAAATAATCCTGTGAATTTGGCTAAAATCTATACCCGTATTTATCAAATCTCCTGCTATAGTATGAGTTACAGAAGTGGTGCTGCTATACCTAAAAGAACCACTATCTGTAATTATAGATGTATAAAGACACTTTGCCATGTCTTTATCTATATCGATGCCCATAAGCCTAAGTATTTGATATACTATTTCCGCTACAGCAGCTGCATTTGTATCTACATAATTTAAATGCCCATAGAGTTCATTTGTTACGTGATGATCTATATTTATTATCGTATATACCGTATCTTTAAAATCCAAATCTGCATTTATTCTCTTTACATCTCCACAGTCCAGCACTATTACACATTGGGTGTCCGGATCCGCTTTAAAACTCCTGCCATCTATTTCTTCACTGTAGGGTAAAAATTTAAAATCCTCCAATATTTCCTCTTTTGCAAGTATTTTAACTTTTTTACCTATTTTTTTCAATCCCTGGAATAATGCCAGCGAGCTTCCAAGTGCATCTCCATCAGGAGAAGAATGAAAAGTAATTGCAATCTTATTGCAATCTTTTATCCTATTGATTATATCATTCATTATCATGCTTTTCATTCTCCTTTATTTTATGAAGAATATCATCTATATGCATTCCATATTCTATGGTATTGTCAAGTTCTATAATTATTTCCGGTGTATTTCTAAGTTTTATCCTATGCCCAACTTCTCTTCTTATAAATCCTTCTGAATTTTTAAGTGCCTCAAGGGTTTCCTCTTTTGACTTATTTTTTCCATAGATGCTCAAGTAAACCTTAGCGTATTTTTGATCTTTTGTAACATCAACTTTTGTAACGCTCACCATAGCAGTTACTCTGGGATCCTTTATGTCATCTCTTATTATATTGCTTATTTCCTTTTTCATCTCTTCATTTATTCTTCCGCTTCTATAGTTAGCCACAAAATATCACCTCTCATTTATAACTCCTTTTTCTTAACTTCTTCCATAACGTAAGCTTCAACTACGTCTCCTTCTTTTATATCATTAAACTTTTCAATGGAAAGACCACATTCATACCCTTCTGCAACTTCTTTTACATCATCTTTAAATCTTTTTAAAGATGCCAGCTCCGATTCAAATATGACTATTCCATCTCTTATTATCCTCACCTTAGAACTTCTTACCATTTTTCCCTGAATTATATAGCATCCTGCAATAGTTCCCACATTGGATATCTTATAAGTCTGCCTGATTTCAGCTTTTCCAAGTACAACTTCCTTATAATCTGGTTCTAACATTCCCACCATAGCGGCTTTTATATCTTCTATGGCATTATATATAACTCTGTAAGTTTTTATATCCACGGATTCCTTTTCAGCAGCGTTTTGTGCATTGATGTCAGGTCTCACATTAAATCCTATTATTATGGCATTTGAAGCTGAAGCCAAAGTTACATCTGTTTCCGTTATGGCACCAACCGCTCCATGTATTACCCTAACTTTTACCTCTTCATTAGAAAGTTTTTGAAGGGATTGTTTTAATGCTTCTATAGAACCCTGTACATCTGCTTTTACTATTATATTCAGTTCTTTTACTTTTCCCTCTTTTATCTGATTATATAAGTTCTCCAATGAAACTTTATGAGTAGACTGAAGGTATTCTTCTCTTACTTTCTGCTTTCTTTTCTCCGCTATATCCCTTGCACTTTTTTCATTTTTAACTTGATGAAACCTATCTCCTGCTGCTGGTACTTCAGACAATCCAAGTATCTCCACCGGAATAGAAGGACCTGCTGATTTAATCTTCTTTCCCTTGTCATCAAACATGGCTCTCACTCTTCCATAAGTACTCCCCACTATTACAGAATCCCCCACATGAAGTGTTCCATTTTGAACAAGAAGAGTAGCAACGGCTCCTCTGCCTTTATCAAGTTTTGCCTCTATTACAGTTCCCTTTGCATTTCTATGAGGATTTGCCTTTAATTCCTGCATTTCAGCTGTTAAAAGTACCATTTCAAGCAATGTATCAATTCCCTCTTTAGTATGGGCAGATACCGGTATACATATGATATTTCCTCCCCAATCCTCAGGTACTAAGTCATACTCTGTCAATTCTTGCTTTACTTTATCAACATTAGCCCCTGGTGTATCTATCTTATTTATAGCTACGACTATTGGCACATCAGCGGCCTTACAATGATTTATGGCCTCTGCAGTTTGAGGCATTATTCCATCATCTGCTGCCACGACTAAAATAACTATATCTGTAATTTGAGCCCCCCTGGCCCTCATTGCAGTGAATGCTTCATGTCCTGGAGTATCAAGAAAAGTTATTTTCTCACCATTTATAGTAACAGTATAAGCACCTATGTGCTGTGTTATTCCTCCTGCCTCAGTGGCAGTTACTTTTGACTTTCTTATAGCATCCAAAAGGGATGTTTTTCCGTGATCCACATGTCCCATGACAGTTATAATAGGGGGCCTTTTTTCTAAATTAGCATCTTCTTCTTCTTCATCTTCCTGTTGTTCCACTGCTTCTTTATCTATATCCTTTTCTTCTTTCAATACAGTTACATTGAATTTTTCACCCAGCTTTTCCGCTGTACCAAAATCTATTTCCTGATTTATAGCTGCCATTACTCCCATAAATATAAGCTGTTTAATAACTTCTGTAGAAGGTTTACCTATTTTTTCAGAAAACTCTTTTACAGTTATGGTATCTTCTATTTTTATGATTTCCTGTGAATCCTTATTTTCCAAACTTTTTTCCCCTTGCTTATCATCTGTTTTATTGCTATTTTTATTACTTCCGCTCTTATCTATATCCTTGTGAGGTTTTTCATCCGTTAAATTATCATTTTTAAGTTCCTGTTCTCCCTCCTCCTTATTTTTATTTTCTTCAATGAACTCTTTAATTAACTCCGCATCTTCATCCTCTACTGCACTCATATGATTTTTTACTTTTACCCCAAATTCCTCTAAAAGCAATTCAATTAATTTTTTGCTGGATATATTTAACTCTTTAGCCAATTCATAAATTCTTATTTTTGACAAATCTTTCACCTCCGAAACTAAAGTTTCTCATTTTTTTTCCACAGTTCAAACAGAACTTTTCCCATTTTATTGTCTGAAATACCTATTATATTTATTTCCTTCAATCCAATTGCACCTCCAAGCTGCTCTTTGCTGTATTGTGTTTTTATAACAGGAACATTGTAGCTACAGCTATAATTCAAAAATTTTTTGCAGGTATTTTTAGAAATATCCCGAGACATTATCACAAAATATAATTTATTTTTCTTTATTATATTTTCACATATATTATATCCCTCTACGAGCTTTCCTGCACGCTTTGTCAATCCCATAAATTGCAAAAATTTATCTGTCATTTTCTATCTGGTCCTTTAAACTGTTATATAAAGTTTCATCTATCTGTATCTCAAGATTCTTTTGAAGCCTTTTATTTTTAAAAGCTTTCTCAAGACACTGAGTATCCCTACATATATAAGCACCTCTGCCATTTTTCTTTCCAGTAGGATCTACGGAAACCTCCCCCTCTTTGCTCTTTACTATCCTTATCAGTTCCTTTTTAGGTTTCATCTCCATACAGCCTGTGCACATCCTCTTGGGAATCTTTTTTTGCTTCATATACACACCACCTTAATTAATTTTATTTCTCTTCATTTTCCTCTTCTTTAGGTTCTACCTGGGATTTGCTTTTTATATCTATTTTCCATCCTGTAAGTTTAGCCGCCAGTCTTACATTTTGTCCTTCCTTACCTATAGCTAAGGACAGTTGATTGTCATCTACTACAATTTGTGCAAATTTCATATCTTCATCCAAAGTCACATCTAGAACTTTAGCAGGGCTAAGTGCATTGGCTATATACTCTTCCGGAAGTTTGCTCCATTTTATTATATCTATCTTTTCATTTTTTAACTCGTTCACTATACTTTGAACTCTTATTCCCTTTGGTCCAACACAAGCACCCATAGGATCTACATTTTCATCACTGGAATGTACTGCAATTTTTGTTCTGAATCCCGCTTCCCTTGCTATGGACTTTATATCAACAGTTCCATCAAATATTTCAGGTACTTCAAGTTCAAACAATCTTTTTATAAGCCCTGGATGGGTTCTTGATATTACAATTTGAGCCCCTTTTGTAGTATTCTTAACTTCTACAATATATAATTTTAATTTATCATTAAAGTTGTACTTTTCACCAGGCATTTGTTCATTAGGTCCGAGTACAGCTTCTATTTTCCCAAGGTCAATAAGTACATTGTTTTTATCTTTTCTTATAACAGTTCCAGTTATCATATCCTCTTCTTTTTCTGCAAAGTCACTGTATATAATTCTTCTTTCCTCTTCTTTTATTCTTTGAATAACCACCTGCTTTGCTGCTTGAGCAGCTACTCTTCCAAACTTTCTCGGAGTGACCTCTATGTTCACCACATCACCTATATTATAGTGTGGATCCAATTGTTTTGCATCCTCCACATTTATTTCAGCAACTTCATCATTTACTTCTTCTACTACATTTTTTTGAGAATACACATGAATTTCTCCATTCTCTCTATTCATAGTAACCTTAACATTTTGATTGCTTACTCCATGTCCCATATAATTTTTTTTATAGGCTGCAACCAATGCATCCTCTATAGTTGTAAACAATAAATCTTCGCTTATCCCTTTTTCCCTTACTATTTCTCTTAAGGCTTCTATAAACTCCTTATTCATTTTAAAATATACCTCCCCTAAACATCACCTTTTAAATTTACAGCAGAAATTTTCTCTCTGGGAATAATAATATCCTCATCTTTACAATTAATTTTTAATTGTTCTTTATCAAATTCCAAAAGCTTTCCCTCATATTTTTTCTTACCCTTTAAAAGTCCCAGTATACTCACCGTTACATTATATCCAATATACCTTTTTAAATGTTCATCTGTATAAAGTGTTCTTTCAATACCAGGCGATGAAACCTCCAAATAATAAGAATCTTTTATGGGATCCTCTTTATCTAATATGTCACTAACTGCCCTGCTTACATTTTCACAATCTTGAAATGATATATTTCCCTCTTCTTTATCTATATATATTCTCAGGTAGTTGTTTTTTCCCTCTTTTTTTAATTCCAAATGATACAGTTCATAATTTAAATCATAAACTACAGGTTTTACAAACTCCAATATTTTTTTTGTCAAGGCACTTCCTCTCACTTTAAATCCTCCTTCTTTATTTATACATGTTATACAATATTTTTGAAAAAATGTTATTTAGTTGTTTATAATTTAAAAACGCAACTTTCGCTGCGTTTTTTACAAATAGAAAGAGCGGGTTCAAACCCACTCCTATGTGTCATACTAACTTCTGTAGATTTACCTCTTTCATTTTAACATACTGCACTTCCTATTTCAAGAAAAATTATCTATAAGTTTATCCGAAGCTATAAGTGTTAACACTTACAGCTTTGTAAAGTGGGAGACAGACACTGCTGCACCCAGTATAAGTTCTTCTAGGATTCAGATACAAAAAGCATTCCTTATGAGAAAACTCCACCTGAAGAACCTAAAAATCACTTTATACACTTTATATCAGCTCAGCACATTTTGAACCACACGTTCCATGTTCTTATAAGATATTCTCTCCAAATCTTCATTATTATATCCCCTTTTTTTTAAAATATTTAATAAATTAGGTATCCTAGAAGCATCTTCAATTCCTGGAGTTTTTATATAATTTTCTTCTTGAAATGAGGAAAGAGTTTTAGGATCTATATAATCTCCAAAATCAAACCCAAAACCCACATGATCTATTCCAATCAAGTTCACTATATAATCTATATGATTTGCCAGTTTTTCAGCAGATGGTTTATTCTTGTCTATAAAATCCACCCAGGAATTAACTCCTATAACACCATTTCTCTCACCTATAGCCTTAATCTGATCATCTTTCAAATTTCTTGGAGCATTACATAGATTATATACGTTGGAATGCGAAGCTATGAAAGGTTTAGTTGTGTTTTTATATATATCCCAGAATGTTTTTTCATTTCCGTGGGACACATCAACTATCATGCCCAATTCTTCCATTTTCTTTATTAGTTTTATACCGGATTTTGTAAGCCCTCTATCATGATGAATACTTCCAACTCCTGTTGCAAATTCATTCTCTCTATTCCACGTAAGCATACCATGTCTCACTCCAAACCTGTACATGACATCTATAAGGCTTACATCACCTTTGAAGCCATCCATACCTTCCATACCAATCACTATGGCAAGTTTATCTTTTTTATTCAATTCAAGTAAATCATTGTATTTGCATACAATGCCGGCACATTCATTCATATCCTCGATTTCTTCCGAAACAGCACTCATGATCTGAAGCATTCTCCATGTACAATCCTTATCAAAATAAAGTGGTTCAATCCATATTCCTAAAATCGAAGCTCCTACATGCCCCTCTTTTAATTTATCCATATGATAATTTTTTATAATGTCTTTTTCACCATTTAATCGTCTCACAGTGACATCTGTAAATATGTCCGAATGTGCATCAAAAACTTTCATTTGACCTTTACCTCCGTATCAATTGTTATTGGAATAACTCTGTTCTAATTCAATATACTTGAAATCAATCTTTTTGTATAATCATGTTTAGGTGAATTAAATACATCCTTTGAATTTCCCATTTCAACAAATTCACCTTTATACAAAACCCCTACCCTGTTACTTATATATTTGACTACAGCCATATTATGGGAAATAAATAAATAAGTCATATGTTTTTCATTTTGGATATCTTTTAAAAGATTTAAAATCTGTGCCTGAACTGATACATCAAGTGCAGAAGTAGGTTCATCTAGAATTATAACTTCTGGCTCTGTAATTATAGCTCTAGCAACAGCTATTCTCTGTCTTTGTCCGCCAGAAAACTCATGTGGATATCTGTCTAAATGCTGTTCTTGAAGTCCAACACTCTTTATAAGTTTTGCAAGATTTTGCCTGGATCCTTTTTCCTGCCTAATTGATTTCGGCAGCGCTAAAAGCGGTTCTGAAATTATACTCTTTATAGTCATTCTAGGATCAAGTGAAGAGCGAGGATCTTGAAATACAATTTGAATTTTTCCATACTCACCACAATTGTATTTATTGTTTTTCCATAGTTCTCTATCTTTAAAAATCACATTACCTGATGAAGGCGAATGTATTCCTACTATTATATTGGCAATAGTGGATTTACCAGATCCTGATTCACCAACTAGTCCAAAAGTCTCACCTTTATTTAATTTAAAAGAAACTCCTTTCAATGCAGAAAACTTACCAAACACCTTTTTCAAATTTTTAATTTCTAAAATAGTTTCCATCACTTATCAACCTCCCAGCAATAAAAAACATGATTCTCTGAATCTTTTTTTTGCGGCGGAGCCTCTTTCAAGCATCTATCGGTTTTAAAAAGGCACCTGGAAGCAAATATACATTCCTTAGGTCTGTATCTAAGATCAGGTACTTCTCCCTTTATTTCTTGAAGCCTTATATTCGGATCAACTTTATCTGGAAGCGCATTTAGAAGTGCTTGTGTATATGGATGCTCTGGTTTTTCTAATACATCTTTCGTATATCCTCTTTCAAGTACTTTACCACCATACATTACACAAACTTTATCACTTACAGCTCTTACTACACTAAAGTCATGTGTAATTAATAAAACAGCAGTATTTCTTTTCTTTACAAGTTCCTTCATCAAATTTAATATTTCAGCTTGTATAGTTACATCCAGGGCAGTAGTAGGTTCATCCGCAATTAAAAGTTTAGGTTCATTACACATGGCAAGAGAAATAACTATTCTTTGTCTCATACCTCCTGAAAGTTCAAATGGATATTTATTAGCTATATATTCTGGATTATCAAAATGAACATCCCTTAAGTTCTTAAGCATTATTTCTGTTGCTTTTTCCTTTGATACTCCTGAATTTTGTATTATTACATTTAAAATTTGTTTTCCAACCTTCATTGTAGGATGAAGGGCAGTCATAGGCTCTTGAAAGACCATACCTATTTTTTTACCTCTATATTCCTGTATCTCTTTTCCTTTTAATTTTAAAAGATCATTATTTTCAAACAACACTTGTCCATTTTCTATATTGGAATTTTTATCCAAAAGTCCTAGTACAGAATACGCTGAAACAGATTTACCTGATCCAGATTCTCCTACTATGGCAAGTATCTCGCCTTCATTTACAGAAAAAGATACGTTGTCAAGTACATGGATTCTCCCTTCAAAAGTATCAAAAGATACAGATAAGTTTTCTACATTTAACAAAGCATTTTCCTCCTATCTCAAAGATTTAGGATCAAGTACATCTCTTAGACCATCTCCTATTAGATTAAAACCAGTTGAAGCTAAAAAAACTGCAAATCCAGGGAAAGTAGGATACCACCATTGTTCAAGCATATACTTAAATCCTGTGCTTATCATAGTTCCCCATTCTGGAGTTGGCGGCTTTGCTCCAAGTCCCAAGAAGCCTAGTGTTGCTACAAGTAAAATAGTATCTCCTAAATCTAAAGTGATTTGAATAATTATAGGAGTTATGGCATTTGGAATAATGTGCCTAAATATTATATATATATTAGATAAACCAAAGGTACTAGCCGCTTTTACATATAGGTTGTTTTTTAGAATGAGTGCTTCACCTCTGGCTAATCTAACATATACAGGAATTTTTACTATAGCGATGGCAAGCATAACGTTAAATAAGCTAGAACCTAATATTGCAGCTATAACCATTGCAAGTATAAGAGTTGGGAATGCCAGAACCATGTCCATTAATCTCATTATTATTTGGTCTACATACCCGCCAAAATATCCACATACTGACCCTATAAAAGCACCTATAAATCCTGCAGTAACAACTACACTTATTCCTGTAGTTAGAGATATTCGAGTTCCATAAATAATCCTCGTTAAAATATCACGTCCAACTTCATCTGTTCCAAATAAATGTTTCATACTTGGAGCCTGAAATCTATCTAGTATATTCATTTTTGTAGGATCATAACTTGTTATATAAGGTGCAAAAATAGCCAGAAGTGCCATTATTATTATTATGGCAAATCCCAATATAGTCATTGGATTCTTTTTTATCTTATAAAGAATAATACTACTATTTTTACTTTTTTTCTTTAAGATATTATTATTGGCTTCTATCTCTAAGTTCATAAGTATTCCTCCTATTCTCTAGTCTGCGGATTCAAAAACATGTATAAAATATCAACTATCAAGTTTATGAGAACATAACCTATTACAACTACGATGGTAAATCCCATTATGGATTGGAAATCTAGAAATGCTATTGAATCAACTACATATTTACCCATTCCAGGCCAGTTAAAGACAGTCTCTGTTACTACTGCTCCACCTAAAAGTCCTCCAAGTGATAATCCAACTACAGTTATTGTAGGAACTAATGCATTTCTAAGTGCATAAGACACAATTAAACACTTTTCTTTTATACCATTTGCTCTAGCAGTTTTTATATATTCTTCATTTAGTACTTCAATCATGCTCGATCTAACTTGTCTTGTAATTGTTGCAAGTTGTGCATAAGATAAAACAATTGCAGGCAGTATAAGATGCCTCAAGCTATCTTTAAATACTGCAAAGTTTCCAGTAAGTAAACTATCTATTGTTATAAGACCAGTTATTTTAGTGTTAAAAACTACACCTAATGATAATCGTCCTGAAGAAGGAAGTAAATTTAACTTTGAATAAAATATGAGTATTAAAATAATTCCTCCCCAAAATGCTGGAATGGAAACTCCTCCTATACAGAAGATTCTCCCCAAATAATCAATTATTGTATTTTGCTTTAAACTTGTTAAAACACCTAATGGAATTCCCACTATAAGAGCTATTAAAAATGCATATAAAACTAATTCCAAAGTAGCTGGAAAATATGTTGCAATATCTGATATAACTGGCTGTTGTGTTCTTATTGATACACCCAAATTCCCGGATAAGAGACCTTTCATATAAATAAAATATTGAACTATCAAAGGCTTATCTAATCCAAGCTGTTTTCTGATATTAATAAGAGTATCCTGTGAAGCTCTCTGTCCGGCCATCATTCTGGCGGGATCTCCTGGAATTACATGAGATAAAAGGAATACTATTAAGCTAACTCCAAAAATAACTAATATCATTAATAAAAGTCTTTTAATAATAATTTTCTTCATATATTTCCTCCTATATAGACTAAATTAAACATTATGTCCAAAATTTTAAAATAACTTATCCCTTTAAAACAGGATAAGTTATTTTATTTTTTATTTACTCATATCTGCCAAATTATATATTCCCTCTAGCATTGGATTGTAAACAAATCCCTTTACATTTTTGTTCATTGGTAATATAAACTGCTTTTGATATAAATAAACATATGGTGCATCATTTATGACTATTTTCTGTGCTTGATTATATAGTTCCGTACGTTGAGATCTATCAGTTATAGAAGCTGCCTTTCTGACTAAATCATCTACCGTAGGGTTAACATAAAAAGCTCTATTTCCTGCAAGACCCTGATCCTTTGAATCAAACCAATAATTCATAAACATATATGGATCCGCATAATCTGGACTCCAAACTCCCATTGCCAGATCAAATTTTCCTGAATCGAGCATATCTCTCATAGTTGCATAAGCTACTTTGCTTAAATTTACATTTATTCCAATGTCTTTTAAATTACTCTGCAATATCAAAGCTTCCTGTTCCCAGTTAGGAAATCTATCTGAATAAAGTAATGTAAGTTGAACATTGCTTACTCCTGCTTCCTTTAACAGGGATTTTGCTTTTTGTACATTTTTAGTATATTTAAAGGCAGATGGATTATATCCCCATAACCCTTTTGGTACAGGACTCGCTATTGGAGAAGCATAACCCTGCATAACTTTGCTTATTATGGAATTGTAATCAACAGCATAGCTTATAGCTTGTCTTACTTTTATATTTTGAAGTGCAGCATTACCTTTTGTACAATTTAAATATACATAATCAACCAGCAAACTTGGTTTCTTTACAATTGAAATATTTTGATTACTCTTGAGTTTATCAATCTGATCAATATCTATTCCTTCTGCAATATCAACATCACCCTTTTCAAGTTCTAGCCTAGCTGCCGAAGCATCTGAAACCAATTTAAAATATACATCCTTTAAAGTTGGTTTTTTAGCATAATTAGGATTCAAAGAAAGATGTATATAAGAACCTTTTTTCCATTCTGTAAGTTGATAAGGTCCACTTCCATCAGTATGATTAGACAAATAAGTTTGAGCCTCATCACCATTTTGTTCATGCGCCATTACTTTAGGATTAACTATTCCACCATAGTTAGTAGCAAGTGTAGACAAAAATTGCGGAAAAGCACTATTTAAAACAAACTGAACTGTATACTTATCTGGTGCATTTATAGTTTGTATTACTTTATAAGTATCAGCTGGCCCCTTCTTAACAGCAAGTATTCTTTCAAAAGAAAATTTTACAGCTTGAGAATCAACTTCAGTTCCATCTACGAATTTGTGTCCTTTTGCTAAATGAAAAGTCCATGTAAGTCCGTCACTACTTGTTTCCCATTTAGTTGCAAGCCCAGGTTTTACATCTGTAGATGCACCATTAAATTCAACTAATCTCTCATATGTAGGATAAGTTATTTTAACTGCCATATTATCCATTGTACCTGCTGGATCTAAAGTTCCCATGTCACCATTAATAGCAATAGTCAACTTACTCTTATCTGCTGAACTAGATCCATTTGCATCACTTGAAGAATTTGTATTTCCACACCCAACTGCTGATAAAGATAAACAAACTCCTACAAGAATTGCACAAAATTTCTTGTACATTTTTAGTCCCCCTCTTGAATTTATGAATTTATTTTTTTTATATTATTTAAATTTTATAATATAATCGCATGTTTTTTAAATATTGTTTAAAATATTATCATCATTTAGCTTTTTTTGCAATACAATTTTATTAATTAATCATATATTATTATGCTAAAATAATATTTTTATCCTGTTTAATTTATAAGATTATAAAAAATACCCATATATTATCATTTTTTGTCATTCAAAAATTTTTTTATTATATTTACAACAAAAATATTTTTTAACTTGTAATGATATATTTATATCTATTATTTCAATATTCTGTACTTTATATTAAATATTAATCAACTACTTCTTGGGTACGGTGGAGTTATCCCGCAAGAAATACCTTCCGAACCTTAAAAGAAACTTATCCAGGGACGCAACATTTGCCTATCAGCTCCACTTTACAAAGCTGGGGTCTGATGTTTAAGCAATGTAATGGACTAAAATATAGGCATATACCGTGTAGAAACTATATAGTTTCTACACGGTATATGCCTATAATCGAAAATTAAGTATATTATAAGATGTTTTATATACAATTATATCTACACAAATAAAGACAACTGATTGGTTTCAGGCAGTCCTCTTAAAGCTCCATATTTATCTAAGGTTTCTATTACTGTTTTGGAAACCTTCGCCCTGATTCTCAAATCTTCCTTGGATATAAACTCCCCTTTTTCTCTGGCTTCCACTATATTCCCAGCAGCATTTTCTCCTACACCCGAAAGAGAATTTATGGGAATTCTTATGCCCTCATCCTCCATTAAAAACCTTTTTGCATCAGATTTATACAAATTTACCTTTAAAAATTTTATTCCTCTTTTATACATCTCATAGCACAATTCCAATATTGTAATCAGTCCTTTGTCCTTTTGAGTTATATTATTACCCATTGCATAGAGTTCATCCCTTTTTTTCTTTATAGCTTCTTCACCTTGAACAACTATATCAGCATCAAATTCATCTGCTCTTACTGTAAAATACGTAGCATAATATGCCTTGGGATAGTATACTTTAAAATATGCTATTCTAACTGCCATCATTACATAGGCTACCGCATGGCCTTTAGGAAACATATACTTTATCTTTTTGCAGGATTCAATATACCAATTGGGGACATCATGTTCTTTCATTTCTTTTTCATATTCCTCTTTAAGCCCCTTGCCTTTTCTTACCTTTTCCATTATAGTAAAGGCTGTCTTTGGCGGAAGGCCTTTATGAATTAAATACATCATTATATCATCTCTGCAGGCTATACAGTCTCTAAGAGTAGTATAGCCCTCTTTTATATAGTACTGGGCATTATTTATCCACACATCAGTTCCATGGGACAATCCTGATATTCTGACTAAATCCGAAAAAGTTTTAGGATGTGTATCCAGTAACATCTGTCTTACGAACTTAGTTCCAAATTCAGGCAATCCATAAGTTCCTACAGGACACTCAAGTTCTTCTTTAGTAACTCCCAGTGCATCCGGAGATGTAAATAAACTCATCACTTTATGATCTCCAAGAGGTATACTTTTAGGATCAACTCCTGTTAAATCCTGAAGCATTCTAAGCACCGTAGGATCATCATGCCCAAGTATATCCAGCTTTAAAAGTCTTCCGCTTATGGAATGATAGTCAAAATGTGTTGTTATTATATCTGTATTATTGTCATCCGCAGGATGCTGCACAGGTGTAAAATTATATATCTCATTGTCACTTGGAACTACCATAACCCCTCCAGGGTGTTGACCCGTAGTTCTTTTTATTCCTGTGCACCCCTTTGTAAGTCTTTCTATTTCAGCTTGAGGCACAATCATATTTTTTTCTGATAAATATTTTTTTACATATCCATAAGCAGTTTTTTCAGCTATGGTACCTATAGTACCTGCTCGAAATACATGTCCTTCACCAAATAGCACCTCCGTGTATTTGTGTACTACAGGCTGATATTCCCCCGAAAAATTCAAATCTATATCCGGTTCCTTGTCACCTGCAAATCCCAGGAATGTTTCAAAAGGTATATCATAACCATCTTTTATAAGCTTTTCACCACATTTAGGACAGTTTTTATCTGGCAAATCAGCTCCAGCTCCTATAGAACCATCTGCAAAGAATTCACTGTACTTACATTTTGGGCATACATAGTGAGGCGGCAGTCCATTTACCTCTGTAATACTTGACATAGTGGCTACGAGAGAAGAACCTACTGATCCCCTGGAGCCAACTAAATAACCATCTTTATAGGATTTTGCCACCAATTTTTCTGCAATTAAATAAAGTACTGCATACCCATTATTTATTATAGAACTTAATTCCTTATCCAATCTTTTCTGAACAATTTCAGGAAGATCTTTACCATAAATGGAATGTACTTTTTTAAGTGTCATATCCTTTATTTGATCTTCTGCACCTTCAATTTTAGGAGGGAAGGTTTCATCAGGTATAGGTTTCACTTCTTCTATCATATCTGAAATTTTATTGGTGTTTTCAATAACTACTTCCTCTGCTTTTTCCCTGCCTAAGTATTGAAATTCAGAAAGCATTTCATCTGTAGTTCTAAAATAAAGAGGTGGCTGATTATCTGCATCCGAGTAGCCTTGGCCTGACATTATTATGCGCCTAAACACCTCATCTTTCGGATCCATAAAATGTACATCTCCTGTAGCCACCACAGGCATGTTATTTTTTTGCCCAAGTTCACATATTCTCTTGTTTATGTTTTCCAACTCAATTTTATCTTTAACTAACCCATTTTTTACAAGAAACATATTATTTCCTATAGGTTGTATTTCCAAATAATCATAAAAATTCAACATATCCTTTAGTTCTTCATCACTTTTGCCGCTTAATACTTCTTTATACACCTGACCTGCTTCACAGGCACTCCCTATTATGAGTCCCTCTCTGTATTTCATTATCAAACTTTTAGGCATTCTGGGCTTTTTAAAAAAGTAATTCAGATTGGATTGAGACACAAGTTTATATAAATTTTTAAGTCCTGTTTGATTTTTAACCAATATTATAAGATGATACATAGTTTGCTTTTTTATATCTATATTACTTAAAAATTCCTCATTCAATTTATATAAATTCAAAATGTCCCTTTCTCTGAGAATTTTAAAACATTTCAAAAGTATATCACAAGTAGCTCCAGCATCATCTACTGCCCTGTGATGGTTTTCCAAAGATATTCCCAGATGTTTTGCCACTACATTCAATTTGAATTTTTTAAGTTCTGGGAATAAAAATTTACACAGTGGGATTGTGTCCATAGTGGGATTATCAAACTTTAAATTTAAATCATTACAATTCTTCTTTATAAATCCGACATCAAAGCTGGCATTATGCGCCACCACCACGGAATCACCTATGAATTTCATAAATTTGGGTAAGATCTCCTTTATATTGCCACAGTTTTCCACCATTTCATCTACGATTCCTGTAAGTTCCACAATACGATCAGGTATGGCCCTTTCTGGATTTACAAATTCACTGAATTTATCCACCACTTTTTCATCTTTTATCTTCACTGCACCTATTTCTATTATGCTGTCGTTTATACTAGAAAAACCGGTGGTTTCAATATCAAAAACCACATAGGTATCATTTAATGTTCTGTCATCTCCATTTATCACAATAGGTACTCCATCATCCACCAGATAGGATTCTATACCATATATTATTTTGATATTGTTTTTCTTAGCAGCCTCCATGGCTTCTGGATAAGCCTGAACTACTCCATGATCTGTTATAGCGATAGCTTTATGATTCCAACTAGCTGCCCTCTCAATAAGGCTTGAAGCAGAGCTAACCGCATCCATGGCACTCATTTGAGTATGTAGATGGAGTTCCACTCTCTTTTTGGGTGCATTATCCACCTTTTCCTTTTTCTTGATTTTAACTATATCCCTGGCCATTATAACCAATTCCCTGGCATAAATATCATTTACAGCTTCTCCCCTTACCATGCAAAAAAGGCCCTCTTTTATTTCATCTATTATTCTATCTGCATCTTTAGGTCTTGGAAAAAACTTTACAATAATAGAGCTGGTATAGTCTGTTATGTAAAAAGTAATTATTTTTCTCCCAGTTTTAGTTTCTATAACTTCCTTTTTAAATATCTCTCCCTTTATAATAACTGCCTTAGAAATTTCCGTTATGTTTCGAATATCCACAATATCTCCGTTTATATTTTTCCCAATTATAACAGGATTTCTGTCAGTAATACTACTCTCCTGTGAAAATTTTTTACCTCCACTGTTCTGTTTAGATTCCCGAGCACCTCTGCACATTTCGCCTTCTTTATTTTGACAATTCAAAATATCTTTTATGTACCTTTTTTCCTCTTTTTCGCTTTCTTCTAGATAATTCTCCACATTTAGTTTTTCATCATAATCCAATATTACAGAACAGTTAACTCCAAATATATTTCTAATGCTTCTGATCATAAGTTTTTCTATATTCTTGTTTTTCAGCAGGTTGCATATGAACTCATTTCCACTAAAAACTTTAATTATATCCTTCTCCACTTTTCTAGATGATTTCAACAAAAATTCCTTGCAAACAGGTATATATGAACTTAAGACATCTACCAATTGAGCCCAATAATTTTCACTTATTTCTTTTAAAGACACATTGGATATATCCCGATAGCATATGAGATCAATATTAAAAAAATTTCCAAGCTTTTTATTGATTATGCTTTTTATTTTACTCTGTATACTGTGATTTAAATTTTCTCCAGATTTGACTATTACCTTCAATTTATTGCTCTTTCTCAAATATTGTATCTTTAGTAATTTTATATCTTCTTCCAGGGTATGGCTATCGTAATCCAAGTCCTTCTGCAAAATTTTTACAATATCAAGACTCATCTTTTACCCCCTCTCCTTATAACCCTATTGTTTATTTTTTAAGGCAGGTAATTAAATTTTTTCTATTTCTTCTATAAGAGCTTCTACTAAATCCTCTTCTCTTACTTTTTTTACTATACTTCCCTTTTTAAATATAAGACCTTCCCCTCTACCTCCTGCTATGCCAATATCCGCTTCCCTTGCTTCTCCTGGACCGTTTACCACGCATCCCATAACAGCTACCTTTATATTTTTTTGAACATTTAAAAGTCTCTTTTCCACCTCTTGTGCTATTTCAATTAAATTAATTTCAGTTCTACCACAGGTAGGACAGGATATAAATTCAATACCCTCTTTTAAAAGTCCACAGGATTTTAATATTTCCCTTCCCACTCTTACTTCTTCCACAGGATCCCCGGTAAGAGACACCCTTATGGTGTCTCCTATACCTTCCATCAAAAGAGTTCCTATTCCAACAGTTGATTTTATAGTTCCTCTCCATATAGTACCTGCCTCAGTTACTCCCAAATGCAGCGGATAATCTACAATCTTTGATATCTTCCTATAACTTTCCACCATTTGGCTTACATTTGAGGATTTTATGGATATAACTGTGTTGTAAAATCCCACATCTTCCAATATTTTTACATGCTCTAATGCACTATCCACAAGTGCCTTGGCACATACACCTCCATATTTATTTAAAATGTCTTTTTTTAGGGATCCAGAATTCACTCCTATTCTAATGGGGATCTTCATCTTTTCAGCTGCCCTTGCAACTTCTCTCACCTTGTATATATCTCCAATATTTCCAGGATTTATTCTGAGAGCCGAAATCCCATTTTCTATGGAATTAAGAGCTAATTTGTAATCAAAATGTATATCTGCCACAATAGGTATATCTACTCTTTCCACAATCTTTTTAAGTGCACTGCAGGCTTCTCCATCAGGAACTGCACATCTTACTATATCACATCCTGCTTTTTTCAATTGGTTTATTTGATCCACAGTATTTTCTACATTTCCTGTATTGGTATTAGTCATTGACTGTACTGCTATAGGGGCATCACCACCTATAAATATATTTCCCACTTTTACCTTTCTGGTTTTTAATCTGTTCACTCTTTCACCCCCACATGCAAGTTAGTTCATTAAAACTTTATAGGATAAAGTATGTCTTTTACTGTTACAAGCACCATAAGAGCCATAAGTACAGCAAATCCCACATAATTTATCATTCCCACTTTATTGTCATCTACTTTTCTTCCCGTTATTATTTCAAATAGGAATAAGAATATATACCCTCCGTCCAGTGCTGGAAATGGTATTATATTAAATATAGCCAGCTGTATACTTATATAAGCAGAAAATGCAAGTAAACTCAATATACCAGCTTTTGCCGCTGCACCGGAAATCTTTATTATAGTCACAGGACCGCCTACGTCATTCATTGATGCTTTACCTCTAAATAGTGTCTTAAAAAAACTAAAAGTTTGTTTTATTAAAGATCTAGTCTCTATAAATCCATAGGATATGGATTGCCCCAAACCGGGGCTAGTTACCTGAGTGCCCTCTATTCCCACCATATATCTATTTTCTTTCTTGTCTTTTACAGGAGTTACCAAGACCTGTTTTGTCACTCCCTGACGCTGATAAGTTATATTAATAGGACTTCCTCCTACAGTGTATACTTCTGTTACAAAATCTTCCCAGGTCGAAATTTTAGAATTATTAACCCTAGTTATTCTGTCTCCTGCTTTAATACCCGCCACAGCTGCCGGCTGATTTGGAAGTGTACTATTCACTATTGGTGATGTATATCCTCTTGCAGAAGCTATAATTGAAAACAAAACCACTCCCAGTATAAAATTCATTATAGGTCCTGCTATGACGACACTGAGCTTTCTAATGGAACTCTTGTTGTTAAAAGCCCTGGGATCATCACTTTTTCCCTCATCTCCAAGCATTTTTACATAGCCGCCAATAGGAAGCAGCTTTATCAAATATTCTGTTTCTCCTCCCTTTATTCCAAAGACCCTGGGACCCATACCTATAGAAAACTCTTCCACTTTTACTCCGTTTAGTTTTGCCATTATAAAATGTCCCAATTCATGAATTATAATCAATACACCAAAGGCTATTATGGCTGCTATTATATACAAATTTATTCCTCCTAATCATATTTCTTATTTACCAAATTTAGTTTTTACATATTCTTTAACTTTTATTTCTATATGAAGCAGATCCTCCAATTGGAAATTATTTCGGGGGGAAAATTTATTCATACACTCTTCCAGTATATAGCTTATGTCTAAAAATTTAATTTTATTTGAAAGAAAAAGTTCCACAGCTTCTTCGTTTGCACAATTCAATATGGCAGGCATTGTTCCACCGATTTTTCCTGCTTCATAAGCCAATTTCAAGGGCTTAAAAGTATCTATATCAGGTTTTTCAAAGCTAAGATTTTGTAAATTATAAAAATCCAATCTATTCACTACAGCTTCTCCTCTTTTAGGGTAATTTAGGGCATACTGGATAGGAAGCCTCATATCAGTACTGGCAAGTTGTGCCATAACACTTCCATCTTTATATTCTACCATTGAGTGGATTATACTTTGGGGATGAACTACCACCCTTATTTTCTCGTAAGGTAAATTAAAAAGCCAGTGCGCTTCTATAACTTCTAATCCTTTATTCATTAGAGTAGCAGAATCTATTGTAATCTTTCTGCCCATATGCCAGCTTGGGTGTTTTAATGCCTGTTCTACTGTAACATTTAAAAGTTGTTTTCTGCTTTTCCCCCTAAAAGGTCCTCCTGAAGCAGTTATAAGCAAATTTTCCACATCACTGTGTTTATTTCCCTGAAGGCACTGAAAAATAGCACCGTGTTCTGAATCCACGGGAATCAAACTCACATTGTTTTTCTCTGCCAATTTTGTAACCAGTTCTCCTCCCACCACCAGAGTCTCTTTATTTGCCAGTGCTATATTTTTTCCCGATTCAATAGCTTTAATAGTTGGAATAAGTCCACACATTCCCATTACTGAAGTTACTACCATATCAATCTCAGGTAAACTTGCTATAGTATTTAATCCTTCTGTACCAAATAATATTTTCAAATTTGTACTTTTATTACTAAAATATTCTTTAAACTTTAAATAAGCCTTTTTTTCAGTTAACACTGCATATGAAGGTTTAAATTCCTCAACTATATGTAGAAGCTTTTCTGCGTTGCTATTTGCAGACACTCCTATAAGCTGAAAGTTCTCTCTATCTTTTCTCAATACATCAAGCGTTTGAGTTCCTATAGAACCTGTAGTACCAAGTATTGAAATTTTTTTCATCAATAACAACTCCTTATTTTAAATCCAATCCACAGATCAAATAAGATTTTAACATGATTAACTATACCATATTTATCTTATAAAATAAATAATAGAGAAGTACATAAAATATACTTCTCTCCTTAAATAAGGGCTATAAACATTAAATAATAAACTACTATCACTCCTGAAAAAAGTATGCTGTCAAACCTGTCTAAAATACCGCCATGTCCCGGTATTAAATTGCTGTAGTCCTTTACTTCCACAAATCTTTTTATGGAAGAAGCAGTCAAATCTCCAAACTGACAAAAAAAGCCACAGAGTATACCCATTATAAAGTAATGATGCAATGCTATTGGTACTCCCCTTTTAATGGCAAAATATCCAAACAACCCGCATATGAGTATGCTTCCCAGTATTCCTCCCAGAGAACCTTCTACAGTTTTTTTAGGGCTTACCTCTGGGCAAAGTTTTCTCTTGCCTAAAAACTTACCTGTATAATAAGCTGCCGTGTCACAGCTCCAGGCAGATATGATTATAATCCATACTAAATAATTGCCATATGAACCACTATTGACCAAAACTATGGTGCTAAAAAATAAAGCCACATATAAAAAGCCAAATAGAGTGCAAGCTATATCTATAAAATTATAATCCGTATCCAGGACAGGAATACATAATAACATAAACATTGAAACCATCATAGTAAAAAATATAAATTTATAGTTTACTTCAGCTCCTAAAGTCATGTAATATGCTATACACAGTAAATATCCTATTATATTTATGGCATTTATACCTTTTTCTTTTATTACCTTATAAAACTCATACATCCCCATAAGTGAAATAATCATAATTCCATATTTCAGGTAAACTCCACCTAAAAATAAAATTAAAATAAAAGGTATGAGCGTAAATGCACCCAAATATCTATTGTTCACTTATACACCTCCATGCAAAAATTAAAACTAAAAATTGTGTTTACTCTACTGATCCAAATCTTCTATCCCTGTTTTGATAATCAAAAATAGCTTTATGGAGATGTTCTTTTCTAAAATCCGGCCACTTTATATTGGAATACCAGAATTCAGAATACGCACATTGCCATAAAAGAAAGTTACTGAGGCGCTGTTCCCCGCTAGGTCTTATTATAAGATCAGGATCAGGCATACCTTTAGTATACATATAGTTTGATATAGTCTCTTCATTTATATCCTCTTCGCTTATTTTTCCCGATTTTATATCTTCATACATCAATTTAAAGGCCCTGGTTATTTCATATCTTCCTCCATAATTTAATGCCAGATTCAAAGTTAATCCCGTATTGTTTTTAGTGTTTTCATGAGATATAATAAGTTCCTTCTGACACAAATCAGGCAGCTTGGATATATCTCCAATATAATTTATTATCACATTATTATAATCTAGTTCTTTAAATTCCTTTTTTAAATATTCCACTAAAAGTTTCATAAGTGCACTTACTTCATCTTTAGGTCTTTTCCAATTTTCAGTAGAAAAAGCATACAGTGTAAGGTATTTTACTTTTAAAATACTACATTCTTTTACAACTTCTCTTATAGCTTCTACTCCCGCTTTATGTCCTATGGTTCTTGGTAGATTTCTCTCCTTTGCCCATCTTCCATTTCCATCCATTATGATGGCTATATGTTTTGGAATATTATTTAAATCGATACATATATCTTCATCACTGTACTCTTTTTTCTTATCAGTATTAAAAAATCTTAACATAAATGTATCTCCATTCATTACCATTGTTAAATTTTACTTTTGATAAAAAACCTGCGATGCAGCAGGTTTTAAAAATTTAATTATTATAACGACATTACTTCCTTTTCTTTCTTTTCAACTATATCATCTATATTTTTTATAAAACCATCAGTTTTCTTTTGCATTTCACCTTCAGCTTTTTTTATTTCATCTTCAGAAATATCACTTTCTTTTTTTAAAATTTTTAATTTATCATTGCTGTCTCTTCTTATTCCCCTTACAGCTACCTTGGATTCCTCTCCTAATTTCTTTATGTTTTTAACCAAATTTTTTCTGGTTTCTTCCGTAAGTTCAGGTATCATAAGTCTTATAACTTCTCCATCATTTGATGGGTTTATACCCAGATCTGATTTTAATATTGCCTTTTCTATAGCTTTTAATGCATTTTTATCCCAAGGTTGTATAACAAGCATCCTTGCTTCTGGAATAGATATGTTTCCCATTTGATTTACCGGAGTCATTGTTCCATAATATTCCGCCTCTATCCTATCCAGTATAGCAGGAGTAGCCCTCCCTGCCTTCATGGAAGCCAGTTCTTTCTTTAAAGACTCTATAGTTTTTCCCATTTTTTCATCTGCACTTTTTAAAGTATCTCTAATCATATAAAATACCTCCTCATTTTATTCTTTACAAACAAGAGTGCCAATTTTTTCTCCAATGACAATCTTTCTTATATTTTTTGGATCATCCAAGCCAAATACTAAGATAGGTATATCGTTATCCATGCAAAGAGATGTAGCCGTAGAATCCATAACCTGAAGTCCCCTTTCAAGCACTTCGATATAGGTTAATCTGTCAAATTTTTTGGCGTCATTATACTTATGAGGATCCTTGTCATACACACCATCTACCTTTTTTGCAAGAAGTATAACATCTGCTTCTATTTCTGCCGCTCTAAGTGCTGCAGTAGTATCTGTTGAAAAATAAGGATTCCCTGTGCCTGCCGCAAATATAACAACTCTATTTTTTTCTAAGTGTCTCATTGCCCGTCTTCTGATAAATGGTTCTGCTACTTCTCGCATCTCAATAGCTGTCTGCACCCTGGTATTTACCCCTAAATTCTCCAGTGAATCCTGAAGTGCCAGAGCATTTATACATGTAGCAAGCATTCCCATATAATCTGCAGTTGTTCTATCCATGCCTTTTCCGCTTCTACCTCTCCATATGTTTCCACCGCCAACTACAACTCCCACTGATACTCCCATGGATATAAGTTCTTTTATTTCAATAGCTATATTTTTTGCTACATCAAAATCTATTCCATAACCATTTTTCCCTGAAAGAGCTTCTCCTGAAAGTTTAAGCATTACTCTTTTGTATCTAGCTAAACTCATATATATTATACCTCCAAATTATCATAAAGTGAAACTTAAAATTTACAAATTCTTCACATCTTAAAAAAAAGAGAACACCCCGTGTTCTCTTTTCAGTTACTATTTACCCTCTATCTGCTTACGAACTTCCTCGGCAAAATCTTCTTCTTTCTTCTCTATTCCTTCACCCTTTTCAAATCTAACAAAATCAGACACTTTTATCGGTGAACCAATTTCCTTTGATTTACTCTTAACATATTTATCAATAGTAAGATCAGAATCTTTAACCCATACTTGTTCTATCAAACAGTTTTCTTTATAGTATTTTTGAACTTTTCCCATAATTATTTTATCCACAATTTTTTCAGGTTTTCCTTCATTTAATGCTTGAACTCTGTATATATCTTTTTCTTTATCTAAGATGTCATTGTCTACTGAATTTTTATCTAAAAACAATGGATTTGTAGCAGCTACCTGCATAGCTACATCTTTTGCGACCTCTTTTAAAACTTCACTTTGATCTTGACATTCAAGTTTTACCAAAACTCCTATTCTACCGCCGCCATGAATGTAACTTTCAATTAGGCCATTTGAAACAGAAAACTTTTTGAATCGTCTTACTGCCATATTTTCTCCTAATTTTGCAATCAGAGCTATTAAGGTTTCTCCCACAGTTTTACTACTGTCTAATATATATTTTTCTTTAAGCAGTTCTTCCACTGTAGAGGACTTGGAGTCAACTACCTGCTTTGCTAAATTGTCAACAAAACTTACAAAGTCTGAATTTACTGCTACGAAATCAGTTTCACAGTTTACCTCTACTATTGAGGCAACTTTACCATCTTCTGAAACATAGGTTTTAACCAATCCTTCAGAAGCCACTCTGCCAGATTTTTTGGCTGCAGCAGCTAATCCTTTTTCTCTTAATATTTCAATGGCCTTTTCAGTATCTCCATTGGTTTCATTTAAAGCTTTCTTGCAGTTCATCATCCCTGCCCCAGTTCTCTCTCTGAGTTCTTTTACCATCTGTGCAGTTATCATAAGTATATTCCGTTATTTAAAAACTATAGGATTTCATAGAATATGATAAAATCCTAGGTTTATTTCCCCATTCATAATGTCTAAAGCTAAACTTTATCTAGGTCTGACACTCCCAGGGCTTAAATTCGGATGCATTACACCCTATATGGCAATTTACAATGCTATTTCAATTGCCAAATAACGGTTTTTCAACTCCTCTCACATTTGTATTTGACCCCTATTGTATATATCTCATTATAATAAACTACTCTTCAGCTAATTGTTCTCCCTGTCTTCCTTCCATTACAGCATCTGCTACTTTAGATGTAATTAACTTTACAGCCCTTATAGCATCATCATTTCCAGGTATGATATAATCTACCTCGTCAGGATCGCAATTTGTATCAACTATGGCTACTACAGGAATTCCCAGAATCTTAGCTTCCGATATAGCATTTTTTTCTTTTCTTGGATCAACAACAAATAATGCTCCTACATTTTTAGCATCCATATTCTTGATTCCGCCTAAATTTTTCTCCAGCTTTTCTTTTTCATTCTTTAATTTTATAACTTCTTTTTTTGGAAGGACTTCAAAAGTACCATCTTCTTCCATTTTTTCCAATTCTTCTAATTTCCCTATTCTAGTTTTTATAGTTGCAAAATTAGTAAGCATGCCACCAAGCCATCTATTATTGACATAGTACATATTGCTTCTCTTTGCTTCTTCTTGAATAGCTTCTTGAGCTTGCTTTTTTGTTCCAATAAATAATATATCTTTTCCCTCTTCTGAAACTTCTTTTATGAACTCGTAAGCTTCTTCAACCTTTTTTACTGTTTTTTGTAAATCTATTATATAGATTCCATTTCTTTCTGTAAAAATATAAGGAGCCATTTTAGGGTTCCATCTTCTTGTTTGGTGTCCAAAATGAACACCTGCTTCCAATAATTGTTTCATAGAAATAACTGACATTTATTTTCCCTCCTAGGTTTTTCCTCCACTATCCTCATATTCATAAATCACTTAAAGCACCTTTATTATGAATTAGATAATGTGTGTATTTTATTACCTTATGTAGTATATCATAATGGCTGTGTCTATTCAATAAAAAAATTAGGGTTTTTAATTTATATTTCGCTTATTTTATCTTTTTTAATTCATCCAATAATTTTTCATTTAATATTTTAATATGAGTTCCCTTCATTCCAAGAGATCTGGATTCTATTACTCCAGCACTTTCAAATTTTCTAAGTGCATTTACAATTACAGATCTGGTTATGCCAACCTTATCTGCTATTTTTGAAGCTACAAGCAATCCTTCATTTCCATCCAACTCGCTAAATATGTGTTCCACTGCTTCCAGTTCAGAATAGGATAATGTTCCGATTGCCAATTGAACTACCGCCTTTTTCCTGGCTTCTTCCTCTATTTCATCGTTTTTGGCCCTTAATATCTCAAGTCCTATTATAGTAGCACTATATTCTGATAATATGAGATCCTCATCTATAAACCTATCTCCAAAACTTGCCAGTAGCAGGGTGCCAAGTCTTTCCCTGTTTCCAACTATAGGAACTATGGTGGTCAGTTTATTATCCAAATTGCAGGGGCTTCCATCTTCAAAAACACAAATCCCATGATTGGATAAATTAGGAAGAGTTTCACGGGCATTCAGCAATTTATTGTTATAATGTTCAGGAAACCTCATTTCACTTATTACCTTGTCTTTAACGGTATCACATTCAAAACCATCTGGAAAATTATATCCCAATATTTTTCCTCTTCTGCTTATAATGTAAACATTACAGCCTAAAACTTCGCTTAACAATTTACATATATCATCAAAAACTACTGGTTCTGTTCCTGATTTTTGTAATATCTTATTCAATTTTCTTGTTTTATCTAATAGTGTTGTCATTTATAGTCCTCCTTGTTACCACTAATTTTATTTTATCTACATAAATACTACATCTTTCAATTTTATTATGTTTTCATTAGAAAAGGCCTTACTCTTAAAGTTTTAGACTATATCAGTAGTACAAACAATTATTAATATTTTAGACTTTTTAAAATATTTAGAATTATTCTTTATCCATTAATTATGATAACATAATAGTTATTATAATTCAACCATATTTGCTAACATAATTAAAATACAGCTTAATATAGACCTGCAGCCTATAATTAAACTGTATTTTCACCTTCCAAGCCCTTTATTTATTTAGATTTTATCCATCTTTTTCAACTACTTTGCCCTCTTTATCCTTATTTTCTTCAGCATTATATTCTCTGTGTTTACATTCTGAGTTAGAACACTCCAAATAGTTTCCCTTGGCCTTGCTATATTTTTTTACCATATAGTTCCCACACACAGGACATTTCTCGCTGACTGGTTCAAACCAACTTACAAAATTGCAGTCTGGATAATTACTGCACCCATAAAACTTTCTGCCCTTTCTGCTCCTCTTAACTAAAACTTTTCCACCGCATTTAGGACATTCAACATCTAACTCCTCCACTATTGGTTTGGTATTTTTACATTCAGGATAACCTGGACATGCTAAAAAGTCTCCAAATCTTCCATGCTTTATTACCATGTTTCTTCCACATTTATCACATTTTATATCTGTAACCTTATCCTCTATGGTAATTTTAGCGACCTCTCTTTCAGCCACTTCAATAGATTTTTTCAGCGGATCATAAAACTTGCCCACTACTTTTCTCCAATTGTCCTTTCCCTCTTCAATACTATCCAGTTTGGATTCCATTTCAGCAGTAAATTCCACATCTACTATTTGTTTAAAGTACTCGCTCAATATATTATTTACTATATTTCCTAATTCAGTGGGAATCAAGGTTTTCTTTTCCCTCTGTATATATTTTCTATCTAAAAGTGTAGATAAAATCGGTGCATAGGTACTAGGTCTTCCTATCCCATTTTCCTCAAGTGTCTTTACCAGAGAAGCTTCTGAAAATCTAGCTGGAGGTTGTGTAAAATGCTGTCTTCCATCTATAGACTTTTTAACAAGCAGTTCCCCTTCTTTAAGCTTTGGCAAAGACCCATTGGATTTTTCATCTTCAGTTGTATATTCATACACCTTCATAAATCCATCAAACCTTACTTGGGAGCCACTAACTTTTAGTCCATACTTATTGTTGACTATATCTATGGAAGTAACATCAATTTTTGAAGAAGCCATCTGACTTGCTAAAAATCTATTCCATATTAACTTGTAGAGTTTGTATTGTTCTGGCTTTAAATTTCCCTTAGCCTTATCAGGTGTTATTTCTATGTTAGTAGGTCTTATGGCTTCATGGGCATCCTGTATATTTTTTTTGCTTTTAAAATTTCTAGGTTTCTCTTCTATATATTCTTTTCCAAACTCATTTACCACAAAATTCCTACAGGCTTCTTGAGCCTCCTTTGCGATCCTCACTGAGTCAGTCCTCATGTAGGTTATAAGTCCTACAGTTCCATAACCTTTTATATCTATTCCTTCATACAATTGTTGAGCTACAGACATAGTTTTTTTAGTAGAAAAATTTAATTTTTTATAGGCATCTTGCTGCAGAGTACTAGTAATAAATGGCGGAAGCGGGGTTTTATTTTTACATGTGGTTTTAATGGATTTTACAATAAACTGCCCTTCCTCAAGATCTTTTATAATTTTATCTACTTCTTCTTTGGTACCAATCTCAATTTTTTTCTTATCAAATGTAGTGAGTTTTACATTAAAGCATTTGATTGTGGATTTTTTATGAAGTTCACACTCTACAGTCCAATATTCCTTAGGTTCAAAATTTACTATCTTTTTTTCTCTTTCACATATCATTTTTAACGCTACGGATTGTACTCTTCCAGCACTTAAACCCCACTTGATCTTCTTCCAAAGTATTGGGCTTATTTTATATCCAACCAGTCTATCCAATACCCTCCTGGCCTGCTGGGCGTTAACTAAATTTATATTTATAGTTCTGGGAGACTTTATTGAACTCTTTATGGCATTCTTGGTAATTTCATGAAACTCTATTCTGCACTTTTCACTTTCATCTAATTTAAGCACATGAGACAGGTGCCATGAAATTGCCTCTCCTTCCCTATCAGGGTCTGTCGCCAAATATATTTTTTCACTTTTTTTTGCCTCTTTTTTGAGTTTGTCTAAGAGTTCTCCCTTTCCTCTTATCGTTATATACTTAGGATTGTATTCATTATCTATATCAACTCCCAATTGACTTTTCGGAAGATCTCTAACATGACCCATAGAAGCTTCCACTACATAATTTTTTCCTAAATATTTTCCTATAGTTTTAGCCTTGGCAGGTGATTCAACTATAACTAATTTTTGTCCCATCTTATGCTCTGGATATTTTTAAATTCACACCAGAGTCTACACCCCCTTATTTAACCATCAAACTTATTTTTTTAACTATATAAATATACTATGTTATTTCAGTTATTTTATCCGACGACTATCATCAGTTAAGTCATCAACTTCTTTGAAGTGTGAAAATAAGCAATGCTTAGGCCCCTGGATAAGTTTCTCTAAGGTTCAGCATTTCTTATGAGAAGATTTCACCGTACCTAAGAATCACTTGATAATATCTTCATTACTTTCAATCTTTGCATAATAATTTCCCTGAAGACATATTATTTCACCTTTTAACTGCAATTCAAATAATAACTCATATAATCGTTTTATGTCAACACCAGTTATTCTGCATATTTCATCTATATGTATTGGAATGTTCCCAATAAGTCTACATATTTTTTCCTCTGAAGCATTTAGCTCATAGTTTTTTATACATTTTTTTTTCATATATTCCATAGGCAACATATAAAATAAGTCCTCCATGCAGGTAAATACGTGGGCACCTTCTCTTATAAGTGTATTTGTTCCTTTGCTTTTAGAAGAAAATATGGAACCCGGCACTGCCATGACATCTTTTCCCTGTTCTAGTGCACAGTTTGCTGTTATTAAAGCACCACTTTTATTTCCTGCTTCAATTACAACTGTCACATCACTTAACCCGCTTATAATTCTATTTCTCATTGGAAAATTATAAGGATACGGCTTGGTTTTAGGAATAAATTCAGATATAATACATCCCTTTTTTAAAATGTCCTCATATAATTTTCTATTTTCTCTAGGATATACAACATCCACTCCTGAGCCAAGTACAGCGCAGGTACATCCTTTATTTTCTACAGCGGCCCTGTGGGCACAACTATCAATTCCCCTTGCCATACCACTTATTATATTTACGTTATTTGCTGAAATTTCTTTACCCATTAATAAAGCCACATTTTTTCCATACAAGCTACAATCCCTGGCTCCTACAATTGCCACACTTACATTATCCAAGATTTTAATATTTCCTTTATAAAATAACACTGCTGGAGAATCATCATAATTTTTTAATCTATAAGGATAAGTGTCCTCACAGGAATTTACAGCTTCAATACCTTCCTTTAAAGAATACTGTATTAAACTTTTCAATTCGTCTATATTCCAGGCTCTTCTCAATTCCCCATATATTCTACTACAATCTCCGCCTAAAAACATAGAATTGTTATTATAAATACTATGCATATATATTTGTCTTGTGCTTTTAAATTTATTCAAAATATTATTTTTTATTTTACTAGATATTTTAGCAGAAGCAAACCACAGATCATATATGTCCATAAACAATTCACATCCTATAACTATAATTATGTAAAAATTATGTTCATAATCCAATTATTTTATTCAGACTTCATAGTGTTTTATTTTTAAAAGTTTAAAACAAAATGTTATTGTCAAGAATTAAGCAGAGGTGATAATGACATGGCGGTTAAATTAAATACATCTTCCTTTTTGGGCATAGAAGGAAGTATAGTATCAGTAGAAGTGGACATTGAGAGAGGCCTCCCTTCCTTCAATATAGTTGGCTTAGCAGATACTTCCGTAAAGGAATCTAAAGAAAGGGTAAAAGCTTCCATTATAAATTCCGGATTTGAATTTCCTGTAAAAAAAATAGTAGTAAATTTAGCTCCTGCAGATATGAAAAAAGCGGGATCCTTATTTGACTTGCCTATAGCCATAGGTATATTGATATCCACAGGACAGATAAAATTTTATGACTGGGAAAAATTTTTGATACTTGGTGAACTATCTTTGTCCGGCAATTTAAATAAAGTAAGAGGAGTACTTCCAATAACATTAGAAGGAATCAAAAATCATATTAAAAACTTCATAGTTCCTCTTGAAAATGCAGAAGAATGTTCTTCAATAAAAGGCAGCAACTGCTATGCCTTTGAGAATCTAAAACAAATAGTATATTTTATAAAATATAGGGACTTACTGCCCTATAAGCATAAGAAGATGTTGTCAAAATCTTCACACACCTCTCCAGACTTTTCAGATGTATTTGGACAGGAAAGCTGCAAGAGGGCTTTAGAAGTAGCTGCTGCTGGAAACCACAACATAATTATGGTAGGCCCGCCTGGTTCAGGTAAAACCATGATGGCTAAAAGAGTTCCTACTATACTTCCGGATCTAAGTTATGAAAAATCACTAGAAGTCACTAAAATATACAGTGTAACTGGAAATTTAAGCATAAATGAAGGACTTATAACTAAGCCTCCATTTAGAAACCCCCATCATACCAGTACAACTATTTCTCTAGTTGGCGGCGGGAGTAATTTAATGCCCGGTGAAATATCCCTTGCCCACAATGGAATACTCTTTTTAGATGAAATACTTGAATTCAAAAAAAATGTGCTTGAAGTTTTAAGACAGCCTTTGGAAGAAAAGAAAATAATAATAAACAGGGCCTCCGGCAGAGTTTCTTTTCCATGTAACTTCATGACTATCATGGCCACTAATCCCTGCCCCTGCGGAAACTTTGCTTCTAAAAAACATTGCACATGTACAGAGTATGAAAGGAGAAGATATATATCAAAATTATCCAGTCCCATCATTGATAGAATAGATCTATTTACTTTTGTAAATTCTCTGGATTTCAAGGACATTCAAAATTACAAAAAAAGTGAATTCTCCAAGTTAATCAGAGAAAGGGTGGAAAGGGCCAGAAAAATTCAAAAGAAAAGATTCAAGAATCAAGGTATATACTGTAATTCAGAAATGAATAGCATTCTCATAAAAGAATATTGTAAACTCAATAAAAAATCCACGGAGATACTTGAAAAAGTCTACTCTAAATATAATTTAACCACTAGAGCCTACAGTAAAATTTTAAAGATATCCCGAACAATAGCGGATTTAGACAACAGTGCATGCATAAATGAATCTCATTTAATTGAAGCACTTTGCTATAGGAAATTTATAAATGAAGATTTCATATAGCACATTAAACAATTATATATTTATTTTGATTTCTATTTTATTGAAAAAATTCCTTTATTTATACTTACAAAAATTGTATAATATAGGTAATCTAAATTTATCCCATGGCTACATTGCTACCCCCCCACACTTCACAAGGTGGTGATTAAGCAATACTACGCCCCGGATAAATTCTTCCCCTAAAGGATAACGTATTCTAAGTGCTAAAGGCACTAAGAATACTGTTAATAAGGTTCATATGTGGAGCGTTCCCTATGGGAAAACTCCATCTTAACCCAAGAATCACTTGATCTTTGACTATATTACGAATGGAGGTATATTATATGTATTTTTTTCTGGTTATACTGGGTCTAATTATAGGTATCACATTAATTTTAATTGGAATTAATATAAGAAATAATGATATTATAAGTATCGGAGGCGTGCTTTCCATATTCTTCTTGTTGATTTGCATAAATATATATATACCAACCCTTGTCAGTGACTTAAAAGCAAGCTCCATAAATATACACAGATGAGAAAACCTATACATGAAATTTAATTTTCAAAACCAAATACCGTAATGCAAGTCTTTACTATAAATGATATAATAATAAAAAGTTTTAAAAATAGGAAGGGGAAATTTTATGCATTCTTTCAATAAGGATATAGGTTCCCTGGGTGAGGATGTAGCTGAAAATTATTTAAGAGAAATTGGATATATAATATTAGAAAGAAATTTCAGATGTAAAACAGGTGAAGTAGATATTATAGGAAAGGATGGAAATTATCTTTGTTTTATAGAAGTTAAATCTCGTTATGGGAAACTATATGGGAGTCCTTGTGAAGCTGTAAATTACCCTAAATGTCTTAAAATATACAAAACGGCTAATGTATATATAATGAAAAAAAAACTATTTAAATTTAATTTTAGATTTGACGTCATAGAGATAATATTTAATACCCACAACAATATTCCATCCATAAAACTTATTAAAGATGCCTTTCAGATATAGTTTAACTATTTTTAATGCATATTGAATTTATATTATATTTTTTAAGAAGCTCATTCTATGTATTTTACAGATTCCATATTTTTTTATAGCCTCTATATGTTCTTTAGTTCCATAGCCGGAATTGTGGTGAAAGCCATATTTAGTGTATATATGCGAATATTCTTCCATAAGACTATCCCTGTAGACCTTGGCTATAATAGAAGCTGCCGCTATGCTTGCACTTTTGGCATCACCCTTTATTATAAATTCATTGTTGTTAAATAAATTTTTTATAGCATATCCATCGGATAAAACCATATCTACAGGCAGCTTCAAACCTTCTACAGCTCTTTTTAAAACTTCATTATTGCACCAGGAAATTCCTCTTTTATCTATTTCCGTATTATTTATAACTGAAATATTATAATCTAAGGCCCTGTGTTTTATTTCTTCTGAAAGCTGAAGTCTTCGTTTTGATGTAAGTTTTTTTGAATCCTTTATACCTAAAATAAACTCCCTATCATCTTTATAATTTAAATTCAATATCACCGCGGCAGCGGCTATTGGCCCTGCCAGTGGTCCTCTTCCAACTTCATCTGTTCCTGCAGTATACAGATAATTACCAAACTTCTTATCAAATAAATACATATTTTTAACTCTTTCTATTTCATTTTTTCTATTCATGATAAAATTATAAAAATTTGAAGATAAATTATTTACATTTTTTCTTGTATCAAGTTTTAGGCTTTCTAGAATTTTAATTATATTATCTTCTTTTAAATCAAAATAATCTTTCTTTAAACAGTCCACTTTTCTTTTTATTTCCTCAAATTTAAAATCGTCTAATTTACTCCAGATAAAATCATCTATTCCAATATCATCTGATTCCATATTCTTTTCATTTTCAATCATATAAAAATACACCTTTCAAAATCATCTATGGTCTTTCCAGAGAAATAGGTCCCAGTTTTCCTCCCCTGAATTCATCTAAAATCAATACAGCCACCCTATTGTAGTCTACTCCGCCGCCAGAAATTATAGCCCCTCTTTTTCTAGCTATAATTTCAATATTTTCCCATGGTTTTTCGCTTAATTTATCAAGTTTATACCTGGCTGTCAATCTATCAGGATAATATTCACATAAAAATTTTATGAGATTTAATGCCAAATCTTCTATATCCATAATTTCATCCTTTATTGCCCCAGTAAAAGCTAAATTGAACCTGGTTTCCTCACTTTCAAGTTTTGGCCATAATATTCCAGGAGTATCCATAAGTTCTATCCCCAATTCAGTTTTAATCCACTGCTTGCTCTTGGTAACTCCAGGTTTATCCCCTGTTTTAGCTATTTTGTTCCTAGCCAATTTATTTATTAGGGAAGACTTTCCCACATTAGGTATTCCAACTACCATTGCCCTATCAGTTATTTTAGAAATACCTCTTTCTTTCATTCTATTATGTTTTTCCTCTAAAAGCTGATTCAAGACAATCTTTATATTTTTTAATCCCTGTGCAGTATTACAATTTACTGATAAAACCTTTATATTTTCTTTTGAAAGATGTTCTATCCACAATCTGGTTATACTTTCTTCCCCCAGATCGCTTTTATTCAAAAGTATTATCCTTGGTTTAGAACCACAGATATCTTCTATATCCGGGTTTTTACTAGATCTTATTATTCTAGCATCCCTCATTTCTATGACTGCATCTACCAATTTAAGGTTCTCTTTTATTTCTCTTTTAGTTTTAGCCATATGTCCTGGAAACCAATTTATAGCCATATAATTTCTTCCTCTCTAATTTTGAACTGAACTTAACTTTCCCATTCTGCTAAAAGGATACAACCTAAATGCTGCTCTTCCAACCACCATTTTATAACTTACAAAACCCACATCAGGGTATCTACTGTCTCTGCTGTTATTTCTGTTATCTCCAAGTACAAACACTGTATTTTGAGGTACTGTAACCTCATCAAAATTTCCTGTCATAGTTTCCAATATATAGGGTTCATTTTTTGCTACATCATTCACATATAGCTTTCCATCTTCAATCTTTACTCTGTCCCCTCCAACTCCTATTACTCTCTTGATAAACTTTTCCTTTGGATTAGCAGGATATTTTATTACCACTATGTCACCAGGCTTGGGAGCTCTGAAGTAATAGCTTACTTTCTCCACAATTAACCGATCTCCGTTATTTAAAGTTGGATCCATAGAATGTCCGTCCACGCTTACAGTTTCAAATATAAATGTTATAATTAAAAATGCTGCTATAATAGCTATCAATATGGATTTACCTATTTCTATCAATTCTTTGGCCAAAATTTTGCACCTCCTTAATATGGAAAAAAAGGGACTTTATAAAGCCCCTCTTATCTTAATATTTCTTTTACTTTAGCTGCTTTACCTACCCTATCTCTTAAGTAGTATAATTTTGCTCTTCTTACTTTACCCCTTCTAACTACCTGTATTTTATCTATTATAGGAGAATTAACCGGAAATGTCCTTTCAACTCCTACACCATAGGCAACTCTTCTAACTGTAAAGGTTTCTCTTATTCCACCATTTTGTCTCTTTAAAACTACACCTTCAAAAACCTGTACTCTTTCCCTATTTCCTTCTTTAATCTTTACATGAACTTTTACTGTATCTCCTACATTAAAAGCTGGCAAATCTGTTCTGATTTGTTTATCTTCTATCTGTTTTATTATATCTAACACTGTGCATTACCTCCTAATAATTATTCAACGTTCTTATCCAGCACAACAATTTGCAGACAGCGGAACGCCTGTGTAGCACAAAGAAATTCTAACACATTTTCATCTTATTTTCAACATATAATTAATATGTGCTTATTTTTCTTTATATAACTCTATAAGTTTTTGATCTTCTTTTGATAATGAAATTTTTTCAAATAAATCCGGTCTTTTATCCCTGGTCATTATAAGAGACTTTGCCCTCTTCCATTTTCTTATATTTTCATGATGGCCGGACAAAAGAATTTTAGGTACACTATCCTCTTGAAAACATTCTGGCCTGGTATATTGTGGATATTCAAGCAATCCATTATAAAAGGATTCTTCTGTGTAACTTTCCGTGCTGGATAGTACATTGGGCACCATTCTACATATACTGTCTATAATTGGAATGCATGCCATTTCTCCACCAGTCACCACAAAATCACCAATAGATATTTCCATATCTATGTATTTATATACTCTTTCATCTATTCCCTCATAATGTCCACACAAAAATATCAATTCTTTTTCCCTGGAAAGTTTTTTGGCAATAGATTGATTAAAAGTTCTTCCACGAGGTCCTAAATAAATAACATTTCCACTGTTTTTAGTTTTTACTTCCCTTATACAATCCACAATAGGCTGTACAGCCATTATCATTCCAGCTCCCCCGCCATATGGATAGTCATCTACCTTCTTGTGTTTATCTTTAGTAAAGTCTCTTATATTAACAGTGTTTATATCCAAAATATTATTGTTCAATGCTCTTCCTATTATACTATAATTAAATACATCAAACATTTCAGGAAAAAGAGTGAGTATGTCTATCTTCACATCCATGTTTTCACCGGCTTTATAACTATCTCTTCTCTTTCCACATCTATATTTATTACCACATCTTTTATAGCTGGAATCAGGAGTTCATCTTTGCCTTTTATCCAATATACATCGTTACAGTGGGTGTGGAGCACATCTCCTACCTTACCATAAAATACACCTTCATCATCCACTACTGAGCAGCCTATTATATCTGTAACAAAATATGTTCCTTCCTGCAGTTTAACTGCGTCTCTTCTTGGAACTTCCAGATACTTTCCCTTATAGGGAAGGGCTTCTTCTATAGAATCCACTCCTTCAACTTTAAGTATGACTCTATCTGATTGAAGTTTACATTCAAGTATTTTCTCTGTTTTTCCCTCTATATATACCAGATCCAATTTGCTAAATCTTTTAAGATCATCGGTCAGCGGATATACTTTTAATTCTCCTCTTATTCCATGGGTATTTATTATTTGTCCTATAGTTATAAATTCCTTCATAGAGCAATGTTCTGCATATTAAAAACAAAATTCTCATACAATTTAACTTTTAATCTCACATTTATAATAAGCAGAATTTATTCACCTCTTTTTCACTATAATATAATTTCAAGGCATATTAGGATTCTCCTGGCCTATCACATGGCCGCTATTGCTAATACACCCAACTTCGTAAAATGGAGGATGATAAGCAATGCTAATAACCTGGACAGGTTCTTCTAAGGCTCAGATATGAAATGACGTTTCCTGTGAACGAACTCCGCCTGAACCTAAGAATCACTTTATACAAATATAAGAGTTAGATTATCTAACTCTTATATTATCTCCACAACAACTCTTTTATTTTCCTTTATAGCTGCTGCTTTTACAACAGTTCTTATAGCCTTGGCTATCCTTCCCTGTTTACCTATTACTTTTCCCATATCTTCTTGTGCAACTTTTAATTCAAGAATTATAGATTGCTCACCTACAATTTCATTTACTTGAACCATATCTGGGTTATCCACTAACGATTTAGCAATAATTTCTACTAGCTCTTTCACTTAATACACCCCCAGTTAATTACTTACCAAGCTTATCCTTTAATCCTGATTTATCAAAAATCTTCTTAATTACTTCAGTTGGCTGAGCACCATTTTTTATCCATTTCACGGCTTTTTCCTCATCAAACTTAACAGTATTTGGCTCAGTTGTAGGATTATAATATCCTATTTCTTCTACAAACCTACCATCTCTTGGGGATCTTGAATCTGCCACAACTATTCTATAAAATGGAGCCTTTTTTGCACCCATTCTTCTTAATCTTATTTTTAATGCCATTGATATCACCTCCTTATAATGTAAAAAATTCTCTGAAAATATACCACTTATATAATATTTCAATATATTTAAAAAGGGAATTTCCCAAATGGTCCCTTTTTAAAACCTTTTTTCGCTCCACTGAACTGCTTCATCATTTTTTTTATTTTGACGAAATCCTTAAGGAGCTTATTCACCATCTGTATTGTAGTACCGGATCCCAGTGCTATTCTCTTCTTTCTAGAAGAAGAGCTGCTTATAACCGATGGATTTCTTCTTTCCTTTAAAGTCATGGAATTGATTATTGCCTCAATTTTTACCAGTTCTTTTTCCCCTTTTGAAAAATCAACTCCCTGCAATTCCTTAGTGTTAACCCCGGGTACCATTTCTATAAGTTTACTTATAGGTCCCAACTTCTTAGTTTGCTCCATTATGGATAAAAAATCTTCAAGGTTAAACTCCTTGGTTAACATCTTATTTCCAAGCTTTTCAGCTTCTTCCTTGTCAATAGATTGCTGGGCTTTTTCTATAAGGGAAAGTACATCTCCCATTCCAAGTATCCTTGAAGCCATTCTATCTGGATAAAAGACCTCAAAGTCACTCATCTTTTCTCCCACACCAACAAATTTTATGGGTTTACCTGTCATGGATTTTATAGAAAGGGCAGCTCCTCCCCTGGTGTCTCCATCTAATTTCGTAAGTATAACTCCACTTATGTTAAGCTGCTCATTAAAACTTGAAGCTACATTAACCGCATCTTGACCTGTCATGGCATCTACCACAAGCAGTATTTCATTAGGATTTATCTCTTTTTTAATCTGCCCTAATTCATCCATCAATTTTTCATCTATTTGAAGTCTACCTGCTGTATCTATTATGAGTACATTAAAATTATCATTTTTAGCATACTCCACAGCACCTTTGCATATATCTACTGCAGCTGTCTTATCTCCCATGGAAAATACAGGTATATCTATTTCTTTTCCAACTACCTGAAGTTGTTTTATTGCAGCCGGCCTGTATATATCACAGGCTACCAAAAGTGGCTTTTTATTGCTTTTTCTAAGCTGTAATGCCAATTTACCACACATGGTGGTTTTTCCTGCACCCTGCAGCCCCACCAGCATTATTATAGTCAATCCACTGGAATCATACTCAATTGAACTCTGGCTATTTCCCATTAAAGCTGTAAGTTCTTCATTTACTATTTTTATAACTTGCTGTGCCGGTGTTAAACTTTTCAATACTTCTTCTCCCAGACACTTTTCACTAACACCCTTTACAAAATCTTTTACCACTTTGTAATTAACATCTGCTTCCAAAAGTGCTAGCTTTACCTCTCTCATAGCATCTTTTATATCTTTTTCAGAAAGTTTACCTTTACCCCTAAGCTTTTTTAGTGTTTCCTGAAGCTTAGATGCTAATCCTTCAAAAGCCATGCTAATCCTCCTAAATTAAATATTCTCTATTACATAATCTTTTATTTTATTTAAAGCTTTCTGATTTTCACTGCAACTGAGAGAATCTATAAAATTCAAAATAGATTCTTTACTCTCTTCTAAGCTCTTTTTTTCTCTCATCACATGAAGTTTATCCTCATACTGTAATAAAAGCTTATGACATCTTTTTATAATATCATATACTGCCTGCCTGCTTGTATTAGTGTGTTCTGCTATTTCTTTTAAAGATAAATCCTCATCATAGTAAAGTTCCATTACATTTTTCTGTTTTTTTGTCAAAAGCTCACCATATATATCAAGTAATATGGAAAGCTGTATTCTCTCTTCCATAATACCCTCTCTTCACTCAATCAAATAAATAATCAATATCAAATAACCGATTTGATTCTCCTGACTAAACTAAAATTATTTTCTTGACAAAATACATAATATCAAAATTAATAAGTGCTGTCAAGTATTTTTACTTAACAGGTTTAAAATAGTGCTTCTACAAAATCCTTGCTTTTAAATTCCTGTAAATCATAAATATCCTCTCCAACTCCTATTAATTTTACCGGTATATTTAAACTGTGCTTTATGGATATTACAATTCCTCCTTTGGCAGTGCCATCTAGTTTCGTAAGTATTATACCATCTACAGGGCATACCTCCATAAACTGCTTTGCCTGCTGAACTGCATTTTGTCCTGTAGTTGCATCCAATACCAGATAGGTCTGTTTAAAAGCCTCTTTGTACTCTCTTTCTATTACCCTGTTTATTTTTCCAAGTTCATTCATTAAATTTTTTTTATTGTGAAGCCTGCCTGCTGTATCACATATAAGTACATCTGCTTTTCTGGCTTTTGATGCCTGAATGGCATCAAATATAACCGCAGCTGGATCCGAACCCTCCTGATGCTTTATTATTTCAACGCCGGCCCTTTCGCTCCATACCTCCAGTTGATCTATGGCAGCTGCCCTGAATGTATCTGCCGCAGCCATAATTACCTTGTATCCATTGTCCTTTAACTTATAACACATTTTCCCTATAGAAGTGGTTTTCCCAACCCCATTTACGCCCACTACCAGAATTATCTCCGGAGTTTGCTCAGGTAAAATGCTGTTTTCTTCATCCCCTAATATCTCTATGACAATCTCTTTTAAACAATCATTTAATAAATTAGGATCCTTGATTTTATCTTCCTTTATTTTCTCTTTCAGTCTGTCTATAATATACATTGTAGTTTCCACACCTATATCTGCAGTTATAAGTATCTCTTCCAACTGTTCATAAAGTTCCTCATCTATAGTTACAGCTCTGCTGAGCATACCCGTTATTTTCCCGGTTAAATTGTTTTTAGTTTTTTCAAGACCATTTTTTAATTTATCGAAAATTTCTTTAAACATTTTCTATCTACCTTCCCATTTTTTATATATTTGCTCTGAAACATACGTTTTTAAGAAGCCTCTTCCAAATCTACAGAAACTATCTTTGAAACACCTTTTTCCTCCATGGTAACTCCGTACATCACATCACTTACTTCCATAGTTCCCTTTCTATGGGTTATGATGATAAATTGAGTATTCTCGGAAAATTTCTTAAGAAATTTTGCATATCTTGACACATTGGCATCATCTAATGCAGCCTCTATTTCATCCAATATACAAAAAGGAGTAGGTTTAATCTTAAGTATGGCAAATAACAGAGCTATAGCAGAAAGTCCCTTTTCACCACCTGATAAAAGATTTATATTTTGCAGTTTTTTACCTGGAGGCTGTACAGTTATGTCTATATTTGCAGTAAGTTCATCTCCATTTACAAGTATCAAATCCGCACTCCCTCCATTAAATAATTCTCTGAAAATGTAATTAAAATTTTCTCTCAATTTATTAAAATTTTTTTTAAATAAAATTTTCATTTTTTCTGTCATCATATCTATTACATTTTTCAATTCATTTTTTGACTTTACAAGATCTTCTTTTTGGGCACTTAAAAATGTTACTTTTTCTTTTAATTCATTATATTCCTCTATAGCTCCTACATTAACTGTTCCCAGATTGGAAATACTGTTTTTCAGATTTAATATTTCCTCCTTGTACTCATTTAAATTTTCTATATCTTTTCTATATTTCAGAGCATCCTCGTAAGTAATTTCCATATCTTCTTTCAGCTTTGAATCCATATTATCTTTTTCTGCTAAAAATTTAGTAAGGGATAATTGTATTTTATGGATCCCCTGTTCTTTTTTATTTATTACAAGAGTTAGATCTTCTAATTTTTCATTATAAATTTTTATACTATCTCTTAATTTTATGGTCTTTGCATCATTTTCTTCCATATACTTCTGCAACTTTTCTATTTCTATTTTTGCATCATCTACATATTTTAAATTTGCATTTACTTTTAACTCACAACTATGTATATTTTTTTTATGATTTTCAACTTCACCATTTATATTGGATTTACGCAGGTTTAATTCCTCTATTTCATCCGTCAATCTTTTTAATTCCTGAGATCTGCTTAAAATACTCTCATCAGTCTGAGCCTTTTTTATTTTTAATTGGGTAAGTTTTTCTCTTGTATTTTCAATATCTGATCTTTTATTTTTTAATTCCTCTTCCATCTGTAAAATATGCTCATTATTTTTAGTCTGTTTTTTATAGAGAATTTTTAAATTGATTTCTTCTTTTTGCAATTTATCTAAATTAACACTCTTATTTTTAGAAACCATATCTATTTCCCTATTTGATATCTTTATATTTTCTAATAATTTTGAGTTCTCATTTTCTATACTATTTATTTCTCCCTGTAATTTAGTTAATTCTATATTCTGGGCATAAATTTTATCTTTTAAATCTAAATTTTCTTCATTTTTTTTCTCTATAACTTCCTTGTATTCATCTATTTTCTCATTTGAATTTTTTATATAACCTTGTATATCTTTTATCTTGACTGAGGTCTCCTCTATTTCCCTCTTTCGCCCTATTATATTACTGCTTCTCCTTTGAAGGCTGCCTCCTGTAAGCGATCCCCCAGGATTTACTACATCTCCCAAAAGAGTAACTATTTTAAATCTGTATCCACTGGATTTAGCTATTTCAAGGGCACTGTCCATGTCACTGCAGATTATTGTCCTTCCCAATATATATTCCATAACATTTCTAAATCCTTCTTTACATTCCAAAAGCTCACTTGCAATGCCTATATATCCTCTTATATTTTTAAATTTATCTTTATCCAATATTTTTCTTCCCTTAATTATGGTAAGAGGTAAAAAAGTAGCTCTTCCTATATTATTGTCTTTTAAATATTTTATAAGAGTTTTAGCCATAATTTCATTTTTAGTTATTATATTGGATATGGCACTTCCCAGAGCAACTTCTATACAAGTTTCAAATCTTTTTTGCAATGTTATAACTTCACCTACTAAAAAGCAATCATTTTCAGTGAATCTTGTTTTACCCTTTTTTATTTCTCCCATGAGTGTCCTAACTGACCTATTGTACCCCTCATAATGCTCCTGAAGATTTATCAGCATAGCATAATTTGCCTCTGACTTATTGTAAGCCGCATTTAATTCTTTCAATCTTTTTTCTTGAGATAAAAAAGCAGCATTCACCCTTAAAACCTTTTCCCTGTTTTCATCAATATTACACTGATAGCCTTTTACAGTATTCCTTATGGTTGACACTTTAGAAAGCATCATGTCCTTAGTGCTGGAATTTATTTTAATGGAATGACTGTAGCTTTCGCAGGAAGTTTTCATACTTCTAATTTTTTCTGACATATCAGCTACATCTTTTTTAATAGAAGTTATAGCATTTTTTAAATTGGAAATGCTCCTTAAATGTTCTATCTCATCCTCTTTGAGATTTTTATATGAGTTTTCCTTTTCAATTATTTTTTCCTCAGTATTTTTTATAATGTTCTCATATTCTGACAATTTATAATTTATTTCTCTTTTACCAATTTTCAATTTAGAAAGATTTTCACACTGTGCATCTTTTTGCTGCATACTTTGATTCCTTTTATTTTCTATTTCACCCAATTCCAAAGTATTCTTTTCTATAATTCTCTTTATATTTTCTATTTGTTGTGTTAAAAGCTTTACTTCACTGGTTATTTTTTGAACTTTTTCTCTGTTGTCATAATAATTTTTTTTATAAGTGGAATTTTCCACATTAAAGTTCTCCATCTCTTCATTCCATTGATTTACCTGAGATTTTAACTTGGCAAATTTCTCATTTAATTCTTTAGTATCATATTCAACCTGCTCTGCAGATCTTTTTATTTTACATATTTTATCTTCTACTTTTTCAATAGAATGAACTAATACATTTATCCTCATTTCCTTTAGATTCTTGGATAATTTTAAAAATTTATCAGCCTTTTCCCTTTCAATCCCAAGGGGTTCCAATCTTTTTTCATAGGTTTCTAAAATATCCCCTATTCTCAGCAAATTCATATGGGTGTTTTCAAGTTTTTTTTCTGCTTCTTCTTTTCTCCATCTAAATTTAACAATTCCCGCTGCTTCCTCTAGAATGCTCCTTCTATCCTCTGGCTTGCCATTTAAAATAGACTCTATATTTCCCTGTCCTATTATAGAATATCCTTCTCTTCCTATACCCGTGTCCATAAAAAGTTCATTTATATCTTTTAATCTACATTGGGTATTATTTATATAGTACTCACTTTCTCCAGATCTATAAAGTCTTCTTGAAATAGTCACCTCGGAATAATCAATGGGAAGCTTCCTGTCTACATTATCCAAGGTGAGAGAAACTTGACACAATCCCACTGGTTTTCTAAATTGAGTTCCAGCAAAAATGACATCTTCCATTTTCCCTCCTCTTAAATTTTTTATACTCTGTTCACCAAGCACCCATTTAACTGCATCTGAAATATTACTTTTTCCACTTCCATTTGGCCCTACAACAGACGTGATTCCATCTGTAAATGTCAATTCCGTCTTATCTGCAAAGGATTTAAATCCCCTTATACCAATAGTTTTTAAAAACATAAAATAGACACTCCTTATCTAAAAAACATTGGCAACAATCCTATTATAAACATAAATACTACAAAAATCACAAGTACTTTAGTCACCTTATCCCTAGTATGTTTTCTCATAATATCCACTCTCCTTATGCTAGGTATTTATTTAAATACTCACTCATTATATAATCATCTATTGATATGACCTTATCTAAATTTTTGCCATTTATAATTAAAGTTTCTCTATTAACTTTCTTACTCTGTATGACTTTTATAGAGCATTTACTAAGCTTTTCCTTCATTTTATTAAAATATTCTTTTTTATCTGCATATAATTTGGATAAATCCTTATAATTTATTTTTATAGTAACTTCACCCGCATAGAATTCAGGTATACTATTTCCCACAATACTATTGTAGATACTTCCTTCCACCAGTTCTCTAAAAGCCGGATGAAAAGGCCCTGCAACTACATCTGCCCCAAAGTTTATCTCTTCCGTAGGTTGAAGTCCAATTCTTATTACCTTTATTTTATTTGCCCTTAAAATACAATACAAGGTCTTGCATATATCCACTGCTTCAAATAAATCATAGGGCTTATATACTCCCTTTTTATACATAGATTCCATGGCCGTTTTTCTTATTACAAGAGCAGGGTATAATCTGTATATATCAGGCCTCATAGCTATTGACTCCTTCACAGTTTTTATATCTTTTTCAAAGGTATCACAAGGTAATCCCAGCATGATTTGATGCCCTAATACAAATCCATATTCTTTTATGAGGTAAGACGCCCGTCTAGCATCCTCTGCAGAATGTCCTCTTCCAGATTTAACAAGAACTTCTCTATCCAAAGATTGTATTCCAAGTTCAATTACTTCTACTGAGTAATCCTTTAAATTGTCCAGTATATCCCTGTTTATATAGTCTGGTCTTGTAGACAGATGTATAAAATCTACATCTCCTCTATCCTTGTATTCTTTAGCTATTTTCAGCAGCTCTTTTTGTCTATCCATAGAAATAGCAGTAAAAGTTCCTCCGAAAAATGACACTTCTACTATGGAGTTTTCTCTTTTTATGGTTTTTAAATAATCTTCTATAGTTTTTCTAACAAAATCGGCATCAACTTTTTGTTCATTTCCTGTAATAATACTCTGGTTGCAAAAAACACAGTTATGTGGGCATCCCTCATTTGGCACAAATATGGGTATTATATAATGTCTATTTTTCATTTATCATACCCTCCCTCTACACTCTGTCTCTAACCTTAGAATCTAATTTATTCAAAGCATTATGTGCTGCATTTTGTTCCGATTCTTTTTTACTATATCCCATACCGCTGCCTAAAACATTTTTATCTATGCACACCTCGGTATAAAATCTTCTTCTATGAGGCGGTCCATCATATTTTATAAGTACATATTCTATGGATACATCCCCATTTTTCTGCACAATTTCCTGAAGCTTGGTCTTGTAATCCAATACTATTTTATTTTCCATAGCTTTTTGTATAACACTTTTAAAATTATCAATAATAAATTTTCTGGCCTTTTCATACCCGCAATCCACATGAACCGCTGCAATAATAGCTTCAACACAATCTGCCAATATGGATGTTCTCTCTCTTCCTCCTGTAAGCTCTTCCCCCCTACTCATTTTTATATATTCTCCAATATTCCACTTTCTAGCTATCTCATAGAGAGAATTTTCACAAACTATAAGAGCTCTCTTTTTCGTAAGCTCTCCTTCTGGTTTATTCTTATACATTAAAAATAAATATTCTGATATGCAAAGTTGTAATACGGAATCTCCCAAAAACTCCAATCTCTCATTAAATTTTATATTTTTTCTTCCGTTAGCATATGAGCTATGGGTTAATGCTATTTCTATCAGATCTTTATCTTTAAAACATACATTCAGCCTTTTTTCCACATTCTCAATGCGGTTTACTTTTTCACCCATTCATATTTCTCCTTTTTCTTCTTTTTCTCCTTTTGAAATTTATTCTTCAATTTGCAGTAAACTACCTGCTATGTTCCCTAATAAAAGCAAATTCAAGAATAAGTTCATCTTATTTATATAAATACTATTAAAGTCCCGTATTAAACGGGACCTTAAGGCATTTGCTCTATTCTTCAGTATGAGCTTTTATGTACTCAACTACATCTCCCACTGTTTTCACTTTTTCAGCTTCCTCATCTGGTATCTCTAAATCGAACTCCGTTTCCAGAGCCATTATTAACTCAACTATATCAAGTGAATCTGCGCCCAAATCGTCAACAAAAGATGATTCCAAATTTATTTCCTGTGAATCTATTCCAAGTTGTTCAGATATTAATTTTTGTACTTTTTCAAAAACCATAATTTCACCTCCAAAAATTTTCATACATAAATAATATTACATAACTTATATATCGTCAACAATAAATGTCACTAAATTTATTATTGCCAACTGTTTTGCATTAATATATTTATATTATTTCTTTTTTATATTATCACCTTCCATTTCAGGTATTTTTTCTATTTCAGATTTTATCTTATCTATAACCTTATTTTCACAACAGCTTATTGCTTGCTTTATTGCATTTTTAAAAGCTTTACCATTAGAACTTCCATGGGCTTTTACACATATACCCCTGGAGCCCAAAAAAGCAGATCCGCCGTATTCAGAATAATCCAGTTTATTTTTAACTTTCTTAAAAATTGGTTTTAGAAGAACAGCCCCTAATTTAGCACTAAAGGATTTCATAATTTCTTCTTTTAACATTTCAAATAGATTTAAAGCTACACCCTCATACATTTTCAAAACAGTATTTCCAATCACTCCATCGCAAACCAATATATCTACATCTCCTGTTGTAACATCCCTTGGTTCCACATTGCCTACAAAATTAAAGTTCATATTCTTTAAAATTTTATAAGTCATTTTAGACAATTCGTTTCCTTTTTCCTCTTCTTCACCTATATTTATAAGACCTATGGATGGATTTTCTTTTTTTAATATATTTTCGAAATATATTTTACCCATTAAGGAAAACTGCTGCAAATATTGGGGCTTGCAGTCAACATTGGCCCCTGCATCTATAATCATGAATTTTCCATTTTTTCCTGGCATAACAGGCGCCAGAGCCACCCTATCTACACCTTTAATTCTACCTACAATCAAAGTAGCACCTGCCATGAATGCTCCAGTACTTCCTGCTGATATAACAGCATCTGCTTTATTTTCCTTTACAAGAGTCAATGCTTTAACCAAACTTGAATTTTTCTTTTTCCTAACTGCCATAACAGGTGCTTCTTCAGTCGTTATAACCTCAGGAGTATTTAAAATACTTATTTTTTCTTTAGGATAATTATATTTAGATAGTTCTTCCTCAATTTGCTGTTTTTTCCCAGTTATTATTACCTCTATATCTTTTTCTTTAACAGCCTCAACTACTCCTTCAACTATAGCTGAAGGAGCAAAGTCTCCCCCCATCCCATCTACAGCAATTATCATACCTTTTCCTCCCTTTTATACCGTGATTGCACACCCATGCCATGTTTTATCCCAAGGTTGCATCATTGGTGACGCTATATTCTAATATTCAGGTGAAAAAAGCATTCCCTATGCACTAACTCCACCTGAACTCAAAAATCACTTAATGCAAAAAAAGAAAGTCACATGACTTTCTTTTATTAATTTCCAGTTGAAACAACTTCTTTACCTTTATAATATCCACAATTTTTGCACACTCTATGAGCAAGTTTCATCTCATGGCACTGAGGACACTCAACTAAGTCTGGTAAACTTAATTTAAAAGTTTGTGCTCTTCTTGAATCTCTTCTTGCCTTTGAGAATTTTCTGGCTGGATTTCCCACAGTAAACACCTCCTTAATCAGTGAAAAACATATCTTTTAGCTTTGCCAATCTTGGATCAATATCATCATTTTTACATTGGCATTCAGAATAATTTAAGTTAGTGCCGCACTTTTGACATAACCCCTTACAGTTTTCCCTGCAAAGCCTTTTAATTGGTAAATTCAATATAATATTATTTTCTAATATTTCCGTAATATCTATGATATCACTATTTATAAAGATGATCTCCTCATCTCCATTTGCGCTATTTGTGAACTTTTCAGTAATGGAGATGTCTACAGCATATGGAAACTTTTCGAAGCATCTGGAACAAGTGAGCTGCAGTAAACAATGCAGTCTGCCAACCAATATAAAAATGCTTTCTACCTTATTTAAAGTTCCACTAAAGTTCATAGGCTGTAATAATTTTATGTACTCACCACCATAATAAAATCCATCATCTTTTATTGTAAGTTCAAGTTCCCTTGATGATATATTTTCATTAAATAATTCCGATACATTTAATTCCATAATACTCACCTCTATACATTAGCCACAATTTATTATATAGAGATGAGTCTTAAAAGTCAAGTTTTTATTTATTTTGCATTTTCAACTATCTCTTTTGTATCCCTGGCTATCATAAGTTCTTCATTTGTAGGAATTACAAATATCCTTACTTTTGAATCACGAGTGCTTATTTCCAGAGCTTCTCCTCTTATGTTATTTTTTTCAGCATCTATTTTAATTCCAAGATAACCAAGTCCTTCACATATGGCAGCCCTGCTAGTAGCTGAATTTTCTCCAAGACCTGCTGTAAATACTATGGCATCTACACCATTTAAAACTGCAGTATAAGCTCCTATAAAAGATTTAACCCTGTGATAATATAAATCCAATGCAAGTTTTGCTCTTTTGTTTCCAGAACCAGCAGCGTTTTCTACATCTCTAAAATCACTGCTTACTCCTGATACGCCAAGTACCCCTGACTTTTTATTCATCAAAGTATCTACATCATTTACAGACATACCAGTCGTATTGATCAAAAATGGTATTATAGCTGGATCTATATCACCACATCTGGTTCCCATGGCAAGTCCAGCAAGGGGTGTAAATCCCATGCTTGTATCCACTGATTTACCTTTATCCACTGCACATATGCTGGCTCCATTTCCCAAATGACATGTTATTATCTTCAATTTGCCTATATCTTTACCTATTAATTTAGCAGCTTCAGCAGATACAAACCTGTGAGAAGTTCCATGGAATCCATATTTTCTTATTTTATACTTTTCATATAGTTCATATGGAAGAGGATAAATATAAGAATACTTTGGCATTGTTTGATGGAATGCTGTATCAAATACTCCCACCATTGGTGTATCTGGCATTAATTCCTTGCAGGCATTTATTCCTATTATATTAGGTGGATTATGTAGTGGTGCTAGTGGTACGCACTCTTCAAGAGCTCTCATAACATTTTTATCTATAAGTACAGACCCTGCATATTTTTCACCACCATGAACAACTCTGTGTCCTACAGCATATATCTCCGACATACTATTTATTACACCATAATCTTTATCTACAAGGGCATCGAGTACCAATTTTATGGCAATTTTATGATCTTCCATAGGTTGTTCTATAACATGTTTTTCACCGTTGACCTTATGGGTTAAGATAGAACCCTCTATTCCGATTCTTTCAACAAGTCCTTTTGCCAGGACCTTTTCATCTTCCATATTTATAAGTTGATATTTTAATGATGAACTTCCACAGTTCACTACTAATATCTTCATCCCTAATTTCCTCCTAATTATCAATTGAGTTTCTGTATTTTGTCAAAATCACATTGCAGCAATATTTTACAAATTGTCTTAAAGCATTCTAATTTTGTGCTTGAACTGCCGTTACTGCTACTACATTTACTATATCATCAAAACTGCATCCCCTGGATAAATCATTTATGGGTTTTGCAAATCCCTGGGATATAGGTCCTATAGCTTGAGCTTTTGCAAATCTTTGTACAAGTTTATATCCTATATTTCCTGCTTGAAGATCCGGAAATACGAGTACATTAGCATTTCCCGCTACATCACTTTCTGGAGCCTTCAAGTTTGCAACACTTTCAACTATTGATGCATCCAGTTGCAACTCTCCATCTATTTTTAAATCAGGTCTTGCACTTTTAGCAATTTTCGTAGCATTAACTACCTTATCTACTAAATCATGTTTTGCACTTCCCTTGGTAGAAAAGGATAACATTGCGACTTTTGGATCCATTCCGCATAATTTTTTTGCAGTTTCTGCTGTACTTATTGCAATTGAAGCAAGTTCATTTTCATCCGGACATGGATTTACTGCACAATCCGCAAATAACAGCAGCCCAGTATCCCCATATTTACAATCTGGAACTTCCATTATAAATGTACTTGAAACTACAGAAGCACCTGGTGCTGTTTTTACTATTTGAAGACCTGGTCTCAAAAGATCTCCTGTAGTATGTACAGCACCTGAAACAAGACCATCTGCATCACCATGTTTGACCATCATTGTGGCAAAATATATGGGATCTCTTACGATTTTATCAGCTTTTTCCAGCGTCATTCCCTTCTTCTTTCTAAGCTCACAAAACTCATTGACGTAAGTTGGAAGTTTATCTGAAGTCTGGGGATTTTCTATTTCAGCACCATCTAAATTTACCCCCAATTTTGATGCCTTTTCTTTTATAACATTTTCATTTCCCACTAAAACTATGTCTGCAATTCCATTGCTAATTATTTTTTCACAAGCTTTAAGAGTTCTTTCCTCTTCACCTTCCGCTAACACAATTTTTTTCTTATTTGATCTTGCCAGATCCCATATTTGTTCCATTAATTTCATATTTATCTCTCCTTTCAAAATTAATATACATTACATACAATTATACTATAATCCTTTTTAACTGTATTTTTCAATAAAAAATTAACATATTTAAGGGTTTAGTTAAATATTTTAGCAATATCCGCATTTTTAAGACATCTTATTCCAAATATTATATTAATAAACTACATTCAAATTCTTCACATAATAGATTATAATATTAACGATATGATACTATTTTATATATTCGAAATACTTGGTAATATAATTATTAACCACTACTAATATCAAATACTCGGAAAAGGGGAATTTACATGAATATAACCGGAATAATAGTAGAATATAATCCGTTTCACAATGGTCATAAGTACCATGTTGAAAAAACAAAATCCCTGACAAAATGCGATGGAATAATAGCAGTAATGAGTGGTAACTTTGTCCAAAGAGGTACCCCGTCTATAATAGACAAGTGGATCAAAACCAGTTTCGCCCTTTTAAATCAAGTTGATTTGGTAATAGAACTGCCTGCCCTTTACAGTTTGTCTTCGGCAGAATTTTTTGCCTATGGCGCGGTGAGTCTTCTTGACGGCCTAGGTGTAGTAAAAAATATATGTTTTGGAAGTGAATGTGAAGATATACAGCTGTTAAATTTAATAGGTAAAATATTATATAAAGAACCTGATGAATTTAAATTGCTTTTAAAAAAGAATTTATCTACAGGTATATCTTATCCTAAAGCCAGAAGTAATGCATTGATTGAATTCTTTTCAAATAGAAATAATTTTGAATTTAAGGATTATAATATGGAAAAGATATTGTGTTCTCCTAATAACATTCTGGCAATAGAGTACTGCAAGAGTCTGTCAAAACTCAATAGCATCATTGCTCCCAATTGCATAAAGAGAGTTGGGGGTTCATACAACAGCCTGAATATAGAACAAAATTTTTCCAGTGCATCTTCTATTCGTGCTTTTATAAAAAGAGAGGGACATATAGATGATTTAGAACATAATTTACCTGTCAACGTATTTTCTATTTTAAAAAAGCTATATAATTCTGGCTATAATTTTACTTTTGAAGATTCCATGGTACCTTATTTAAAATATAAATGCTTCCTTTACGGAGAAAGGCTGAAATATCTGCCTGATGTATCGGAGGGAATTGAAAACAGGATACTTAATTCCATAAAAAATAATTGTTCATATCACAATATTATAGAAGCATCCAAAACTAAAAGATATACCTACAGCAGAATAAGCAGGATATTGTGCCAATTTTTTCTAGGATTTGAAGACCTGGATACAGTAAATTTAAGAAAAACCATGTGTCCTTATGCAAGAGTACTGGGGTTTAATGATACAGGTAAAAAAATTCTCAGAGAGATTGGAAAAAGCTCTGATCTGCCAGTCTATACAAAACTCCCTCAAAAAACAGATGAAATCCTGGATTTAGACATACTAGCCACCAATGCCTACAGTCTTTTAAACACAAATGTACCCTTTAATTATGATTACATCAAAAGTCCTATTTATTATAATAAATAAAATTTAGAATAAGCACCCTATTTTATAAATATAATTTACTAAGATATTCATTTTAAGTAAAAGTTTTTAGAAAGTAGGTAACCGTCGTTGACTTTTTTATTTTATTTTTTAATATTTATTATAATACTTATTTTATGCCTTTCAATAAAGAACATAAATGTCCTTATTACCATAATCTGTTCGATTTTAATAGTGCAAATTATATTAGCGCCAAAAGTATGTATAGACGGGGTAATCTCAGGTGCTTTACTATTTTTTTATAAAGTATTTCCCTCTTTATTTTCATTCTTAGTTGTATCAAATATAATTTTAGCCTATGACGGAGTGTATATATATTCTAAATTAATAGGGAAACTTCTCTGCAGGCCTCTTAGACTTCCAGTTAATTGCAGTTTTGTGCTGATAATAAGCATGCTTTGCGGATATCCTCTAGGGGCAAAATATGCCTGTGAATTATGTGAAAAAAATTTAATAGACCTTTCCACCTGTGAAAGACTTCTAAACATAGCTTCTAATGCCAGTCCTCTATTTATACTGGGATCCGTTGGTATATCAATGTTCAAAAACTCCACTATTGGGTACATACTATTGTTATCTAATTTGTTGTCATGTATGATCATGGGACTTCTAATGCCTTCTAAAAATATATATATAAATCAGATTCATGAAAAAAAGCATATATATATTCATGAAAATATTGGAAAGGTAATTAAAAGCAGCATTGAAAATACCATAAAGAATTGTATGTCCATAGGTGGATTTGTAATCATCTTTTCTGTAGTAAATAACATTTTAAAAAATAATTTTTTATTTAACTCATTAATACAGTGGATTTCAAAATTCATGGGAATTTCCAGCGACATAATAGAAGGATCTTTCCTCGGAATAATAGAAATGACTAATGGATGCAATTTAATATCCTCTTCCACCGCTTCATTTACTTTAAAAATTATCATTGTAAGTTTTCTATTTACCTTTAGTGGTGTTTCAATTATATCACAGGTTTATTCCTTTACTTATAAATTTAAAATATCCATGAAAAAATATGTTATTGGCAAGATATTTCAGGGAATCATATGTTCTACATTAAGTTTTTTAATTTATCATCTATTTTTTAATAGATTGTCAGAAGAAACATTTTTGCCTTATTATAAAATTACGGGAGATTTAAGCAGTATATATGCATTTATCTTACTTTTGCTTATACTGCCCTGGCTGCTATTTAGGATAGGTAAACTATTTCATATCTCTTAATTCCTTTATATTGGCTCTTATAGAACCCGTTTTTAAATCTATATTTTCTTCTACATCCTTTAAAATCTTTTGAAATTCTATTTTTAAATTTGTCAATAATTCATTGCTTTTATCTGATATCTCACTGTCTAACTGACTTAACATTTCATCTGCATAATCTCTGGCTCCCAGTCTTATAGCTTTAGCGTTTTTTTGTGCAGATGAAATTATCTCCTGAGCCCTGATATTTGCCTCTTTGGTAATATCGTGGTTTTCTATCTGCCTTCTCAATAAATTTAAATTTTCCTTCTTTATATTATCCGCTTCCTGCACAGCTTCAGTTAAAATCCTATCCTTTTCCTCTACTATCCACTGTGCCTTCTTTAATTCACCAGGAAGACAGTTAACTATCTTATCCAATATTTCCTGAATTTCTTTTTTATTTACCATAACTTTTCCCGTCATAGGAACTTTGGCAGAAGTATCCATAATTTCCTGAAGATATTCTAAAAGTTTAATAGCATCCATAATTTCCCCCCTAAGCTTCATTAATAATTTTTATTCATTACGTTAACCCTTCTTATAATATCAGGTATTATTTCTTCGGGAACCAATCCCTTAATACATCCCCCAAACATAGCAACTTGTTTTACTGAAGATGAGCTTAAAAACGAATTCATAGCACTGGTCATCATGAATACAGTCTCTATATTGGGATCAAGTTTCTTGTTCATCAGAGACATTTGAAATTCATATTCAAAATCCGATACAGCCCTGAGCCCTTTTACTATAACTTTAATATGTCTTTCCTTCATAAAATCTATCAAAAGTCCACTAAAGCTTTCAACTTTTACATTAGGTATGTTTTTTACTACTTTTTTAATTAGTTCAACTCTTTCATCTACTTCAAACAATCCTTTTTTCTCAGGATTAATCAATACCCCAACTATTACCTCATCAAACACCTTGGCTGATCTATTTATTATATCTAAATGTCCATTTGTTATAGGATCGAAACTTCCTGGACATATTGCTATGTTCATATCAATTAATCCTCCTTATATTCATAAAAACATACGGTGGTGTTTCCATATTTTCTATGATCCGTTAAAACTATATTATGGGTTCCATCATATATCTTCTCATCAGTATCAATTTTAGTGACTATAATTCCATTTTTACACAATAAATTTTCTTTTTCAATTAATTCCACTGCTGGTGGAATCATATCTTTTTTATAAGGAGGATCAACAAATATTATATCGAATACTTCTCCCTTTCCTCCCAGCTTCTCAAGAGCCCCGTAAGAATCCATGTTCATAGTCTTACACATGGGAACAAATTTTAAATTTTCTACATTTTTTTGAAGACAGTAAAATGTGTCACTGTCCCTGTCAATCAGGAAACACTTTTTAGCTCCCCTGCTTACAGCTTCAAGTCCAAGGCTTCCTGTTCCTGCAAACACATCTAGTACAGTAGAACCATAAATTCTATTTTGAATTATATTAAACATAGATTCCTTGATTCTATCCAAGGTAGGCCTTGTAGTGTCATATCCATTAGGGGACAATATTTTTCTTCCTCTGGCAAGGCCTGAAATTATTCTCATAAACTTTCCTCCTAGCTTTTGCCTTTTTATTATATCTACTATTTATTCTCTAACATTTTAACATATATATTTGTATTATTCAAAATTTACCCATAAGTTCCTGTAATCTAATTAAAACTTATAAACTTTGAAGTTCTTTGCAGCTTTTTTTGTATTTCTTGTTTAATTCTTATATCCTCCGGATTTTCACTTTTTAGAAGTCTTTTAGCCTCTAAATTAGCTTCTTTAAATATATCTATATCCTCTACTAAATTTGATAAAATCAATCCATCTTCACCATGTTGTCTGAATCCAAAAATTTCACCTGTTCCCCTTAGTTTTAAATCCTGTTCTGCAATAAAAAATCCATCATTGCTGCACTTCATTATTTCCATCCTTTTTCTTATTATATCATTTTTAATATCCGCAATTAAAATACAATAGGATTTATATGCTCCTCTTCCAACTCTTCCTCTAAGCTGATGAAGCTGTGCAAGTCCAAATCTCTCTGCATTTTCCACTATCATCACTGTAGCATTTGGAACATTTATTCCCACTTCTATAACCGTAGTAGATACCATTACCTTTATTTCACCGCGCTTAAATCTGTTCATTTTATTTTCCTTATCCTTAGAAGGCATTTTACCATATAATATATCTATCTGGACATTTTTAAAATAGCTTTTTTTGAGTTTTTCGTAAATATCCTCTACCGAACTCAGATTCAACTGATCATTTTCCTCTACTAGTGGACATACTACATATACCTGCCTTCCCCTTTTTATTTCATCAAGTGCAAACCTATATACATTATCTCTCGAATTTTTATCTCTATAATAAGTATCTATTTTTTGTCTTCCCGGTGGAAGTTCATCTATGGTAGATACATTTAAATCCCCATATAAATATAAACTTAAGGTTCTTGGAATAGGCGTAGCTGTCATAATAAGGGTATCTACATCTTCTCCCTTATTGGTAAGTTTGCTTCTCTGCATCACTCCAAATCTATGCTGCTCATCCGTAACCACCATACCTATATTTTTAAACTCCACATCATCTTGAATTAGTGCATGAGTGCCTATTAATATGTCTATTTTTCCTAATTTCAATTCCTGTTTTATCTTCTCCTTATTCTTGATGGTAGTGCTTCCACAAAGTAATTCTATGCTTGTGTGAAATTGTTTCAGCAGCTTTTTAGCTTCTACGTAATGCTGGGCTGCCAATATTTCGGTAGGAGCCATTAAAACTGCCTGATAGCCGTTTTTTACCACATTAAAAATAGTTATCAGGGATACTATAGTCTTTCCACTGCCCACATCCCCCTGAAGCAATCTATTCATTGGGAGTTGTCTTTTTTCATCCATCAATATTTCTCTTATTACTCTTTTTTGAGAGCCGGTGAGCTCATAGGGAAGCTTTTCCTTTAATTGTCTCAATTCCGGAGCAATTTTAAAAGCTATACCCTTTTTATTATTACTGAAATTATATTTCAGCATCAATATTTTTAGAGAATATGTAAATAGCTCCTGAAATTTAAGTCTTCTTTTTCCCTGTTCTAATTCTTTCAAACTGGTGGGATTATGTATTATCCTTATAGCTCTATCCAAGCTGCAAAACTTATATTTATCAATAATCCACCGTGGCAGATTTTCCTCTATATTTATTTCAGGCAGTATTTCAGATATAAGTTTTATAAAAGTGTTATTTGTTATTCCTGACTTCAGAGGATATATTGGTATTATCTTTTCTTCTGTTTTACCCACTCCACTGTCATTAATTAAAACAGGATTTGTTATAAAACTGTCTCCCTTAAATTTCTGAACTTTTCCCATTATCCTGCATAAACTGTTTATCCTAAATTTATTTTTTATATAAGGCTGATTGAACCATTTTCCTTTAAAAATTGTGTCTTGATTTTCAAATACTACAGTGGAAATAATCTTTCCATTTTTAGTTCTTATATCTCTACATATGGCTTTAACTCTGCAGTCTATTATAACCTTTCCAATTCCCCCTTCTTTTAAATTCGTACAATTAGAAATTACATCATAGTCCCTGGGAAAATATAAAAGTAAATCCAGTATATTAAATACACAACATCTATTTAAATTTCTGGCAGTTACAGTTCCAACTCCCTTTATATACTTAACATCATCGTATACGTTCATAAACTTTCACCTGCTTCTTTACTAAAATATTATACTATATTTTAATAAACTTTCTAATAGTATAAATAAAAAAAGCCCGCGGGCTTTTTTTATTCAACAGATACTATGAAATAATAAAGAGGTTGTTTTCCGCTATAACACTGTATATCCATATCCTCATATTTCTTTTCAAGTTTCTTTACAAAATCATTTACTTCATCCTCATTACATTTCTCACCATAATATATACTTATGAGCTCACTATTTTCCCCTGTCATTTCATCTATGATATTGCCGCACACCTGGAATTTATCCTTTCCCACTTGTTTTATTTTACCTTCAATAAGTCCCAGTATATCTCCCCGTTTTATATCTTTTTCATCCACTTCCGTATCCCTAATTGCATAAGTCACCAACCCTGTAGCCACTGTAGATATTGCACTCTCCATGGCATTTACATTTTCATTTAAATCCACATCCGAATTAAATGCTGTTATTGCAGTAATTCCCTGAGGTATAGTTTTAGTTGGTATTATTTTAACTGTTTTATTTGATAACTCTGCCGCTTGATTAGCTGCCATAATTACATTTTTATTGTTGGGCAATACAAATACAGTTTCTGCATTTACACTATTTATACAATTCAATATATCTTCAGTGCTGGGATTCATGGTCTGGCCGCCTTCTATTACATAATCTACTCCCAGATCCTTAAATATACTATTAATACCTTCTCCTACAGATACTGAAATAAAGGCATACTTTTTTGACTCAGTTTCCTGTTCATGACTTTCTTCATCCTGATCAATTTTCTTTTCAGAAGAATTTTCCTCAAAATCATCTATATTCAAAATATGTCTGTGCTGCTCTCTCATATTATCTATTTTTATCTTGGATAATTCGCCCAGCTTAACTGCCTGTGATAAAACCCATCCCGGATCATTGGTATGAATATGAACTTTTATTATATCTTCATCCTTCACTACCACCATAGAATCTCCCATTCCCTGCAGCTTTCCTCTGAAATCTTGTATATCTGATACCTGGGAGTGAATTAGGAATTCTGTGCAATAACCATATTTTATATTCTGCTCTCCTAAATTTTTAGCTGCAGATTGGATTTTTGCAGTTCCAGCTTCTTTTAAATGTACTCTTTCCATATTATTTTTTAAAGCTTCATACATTCCCTGAAGTATAACAAGAAGTCCCATTCCTCCAGCATCAACTACCTTAGCTTTTTTTAAAACAGGAAGCATATCGGGAGTTTTATCCAGCATAGTTTTACCGTAGCTGCATACTTCCTCCAGAAGTTTAGTTATATCTTTTTCCTGAGATTTTACAGCACTTTCACCAACAGCTCTTATAATAGTCAATATGGTACCTTCCGTAGGACGCATAACTGCCTTGTAAGCAGACTTTGCTCCTTCTTCCAGGCTGTTTGCAAATTCCAATGAATTTATCTGGTTTTTCCCCTGAATACCTTTAGATATACCTCTGAATATTTGGGAAAGTATTACTCCAGAATTTCCCCTGGCTCCCATAAGTGCCCCTTTGGCCAGTTGTTTAACTATTACTTCTATAGATGTTTCTTCTGCGTTGGATATCTCCAGTACTGCATTTCTAATAGTCATGGACATATTGGTCCCTGTATCCCCATCAGGTACTGGAAATACATTTAATGAATTTACAAACTCCTTTTGCTCTTCTAGTTTATTGCTGGCATTTACAACCATATTGTAAAAAATCTGCCCATCTATGTTTAAGTATCCCATTTTTACAAATTACCTCCCTAGACCCTAACACCTTGAACATTTACTGTGATAGTTGAAACTTTGAGTCCTGTGTAGTTTTCTATATTGTATTTTATCTTTTGTATTATATTACTTGCAATTACAGATATTTTTGTTCCATATTCCACTATTATATGCAATTCTATAATCAATTCATTGTTTTTAGAACGAACTTTTACTCCCTTACTTAAGTTTTCACTTTTAATTAACTTCCAAAAACCATCTTTGGCATTTTTAGAAGCCATACCTACTACTCCATAACATTCCATAGTAGACAATCCAGCTATATTTGCAACTACTTCTTCTGAATAATCTATATATCCATTTTCCTCAATAATACTTCCTATCATATAAAAACCTCCTCACTCAATATCATATTCTATAATACCATAAATATATTTTATTATTCAAGTTACATACAATATTTTTCCATAAAGCAATCATATTAAAAAGCAATGCCCATATTTACTTGCACATATTGTACCTTCTGTGGTAAAATAGTTTGTGTTTGAGTTGTGTAAAACTCTTAAGGAGGTGTTTGTAATGTCAAAAAAATGTGAAATATGTGGTAAAGACGTTGTATTTGGTGTACAGTATAGTCATTCACACCGTCAATCTAAAAGGACTTGGTCTCCAAATATAAGAAAAGTCAAAGCCATAGTTAATGGTACGCCAAGAACCATACATGTTTGTGCAAGATGCCTTCGTTCAGGAAAGGTTCAACGTGCCATATAAAAATAAAAATGCAGTTGTTTAGTTACAATTGCATTTTTGTGTTTATATAATTATTTTTTCTTAGTAAAAAATTTTATAATTGCAGACAGGACACCTGGAAGCTTAAATGCAATAATTTTCATCAAATTACCTCCTTATTTATGACATTCTATTAGATACCATCCACAATAAATTAATCCGGCACCTGCAGCTATTATCCATCCCCATATAGGGATAATAACTGTCATTAGGAACCCGACACCTATAGATAAAGCTACTAATCCAATTTTCCTTTTAGTTCTTCTTCTAAAGCTTTTCTTTCTCACGTTATTATCCCTTAAAAATTGCTTTACATTATTATATGCATATCACTGCACTATTGTTACTATTTTAAAAAATATTTAATCCCCGGTGATTAATTCAATCCTTGCTCTTCATTAAAAGCAATTTTCCACTATCAAATATTATATCAACACTTCTTTTTAAAAATTCATTTGATACTGTCCTGCCATCTCCTAGTTTCAAGTCATAATTGTTGAGCTTATATTTTGCACCTATTATATTTAAATTTTTAACTATATTACAATAGGCATGCAGAGAAAAAACTTCTCCTGTATTCCCTTCTATTGTAGTGGATTTATCAAGTAATTGGATAATATTATGTTCATCTCTTATATAAGCTTTGATCCCTTTTAAGTTGCATTTTAAGAGCATTCCCAGATTTCCCAAAAGATGATCCACCCTGCTTCCTGTACTTCCAAGCAATACTATTTCATCTGCTCCTAATTTCAAAGCCTTGTCAACTACAATTTCAGTATCCGTATAATTTTTATTTTTAGGATATTTTTCTATAGTACAATTTTTTTTCTTAAAAAATTCCAGGACCTTATGATCTATAGAATCAAAATCTCCCATAAGATATTCAGGTATGATATTATATTTATAGAGACAATTTCCTCCCCCATCTGCACATATTAAAATTGAGTCTTTTCCAAGTTCTCCTTCAACTAATTCCTTAGAGGGGGCACTTCCTCCTGATACTATAACTGCCTTCATACTAAACTCCCTCTCTTAACTTCTTTATATTATCTTTTACATTCCCGTCTTTAAATACAGCAGAACCCGCTACTATTACATTTGCCCCATTTTCTACTACACTGCCTATATTGTACTTTGAAATACCGCCATCCACTTCTATCATTAAATCTTTATTATATTTATCACTTAAATTTTTTACTTCCTTAATTTTTTCAGAACAATATTCTATATATTTTTGTCCTCCAAAACCGGGATTTACAGACATTATAAGAACCATATCCAGGTAGGGTATTAAATATTTTATATTGTCTACCAGGGTAGCGGGATTTAATGCTACAGCTACTTTTACGCCTAAACTTTTGATATAATTTACAGTTCTGTCCAAGTGCTTGTCTGCCTCAAAATGAACAGTTATAATATCTGCTCCTGCCTCCACAAAATTCTCCGCATATCTGGCAGGTTCCTGTATCATTAAATGCACATCAAAGGTCAATTTAGTAAATCTTCTTATGCTCTTTATAATGGGTACGCCAAAACTTATATTTGGTACAAAGCTTCCGTCCATTACATCTATATGGATTAAATCCGCTCCACACTTATCCAGACATTTTATCTCTTCCCCCAATTTTGAAAAGTCTGCTGATAATATGGAGGGTGCTATTTTTATCATAATGTATTTATCTCCTTCTTGTTTATAATTAGTTACCAATACTTTTTTTTACAGGAAATTTCCTTCAAAATTTTAATGTAAAAATCATATCTTTTCTTATTTATGGTTCCATTTTCCACAGAAGCCTTAACAGCACACTTAGGTTCTTTATAATGAATGCATCCTGTAAATTTACATTTTCCTATTGCCTCTTCAAATTCCGGGAAACAATATTGAAGTTTTTCTGCAGTTATATCACTTGTATCTAATGAAGAAAATCCAGGAGTATCTACCACAAAACCTTCTTCAAGTTCTATTAGCTGGCTGTGCCTTGTAGTATGTTTCCCCCTATTCAATTTTTCACTTATCTTCCCTGTCTCCATGAGCTTTTTTCGGCAAATAGAATTTAGGATAGTAGATTTCCCCACACCTGATGGTCCGCATAATACTGTAACATTGCCCTTGAGTTTTTCTTTAATACTGTCAATGCCGTATCCTTCTTTTGCCTTCAGCTGTAGTACTTCATAACCTATGTTGCTTATCATATCTATAATCTCTGTCTCCTTTTTTTCTTTAGGCAAATCCATCTTATTGAAACAGACAATTATGTTTAAATTATTGTACTCGCAGCTTATAAGAATTCTGTTTAACAAATCTTCATTTATTTCAGGATGATTAAATGCAAAGACCACCAGTGCCTGGGTTACATTAGCCACTGCGGGCCTTTTTAGCCGGCTCCTTCTGGGATAAATTTCATCAATAACTCCCTGATTTCTTTCCATGGTAATGTTCACATTATCTCCAACCATGGGAGAAAGCCCGTCATATCTGAACCTTCCCCTTGCCTTGCATTCAATTACTCCATCTTCAGTTTTTATATAATAAAATCCTCCTATTCCCTTAACTATAATTCCCCTCATAACTCCTCCTAATCCATATTTATATTATATGCTTTTTAATTTTTTTATCTTAATTTCCTGGATTATTTGGATTTGAGCTGGTACCGCCTCCTGAATTACCGCTGCTGCCACTTCCATTATTGGCTCCATTGCCACTGCTTTGTTGTCCACCGCTATTTTGTCCGCTTCCATTTTGTCCACTGGCTTGTTGTCCGCTGCTATCATTTTGCCCACTGCTGTTTCCATTACTTCCTACGCTGCTGCCATTCTGATCTCCCTGATTATTACCTTGCTCCCCTTGAGGCTCCTTATATACATAATAAGTTAAAGTTACAGTAGTACCTTCTTTGACCTGTTGTGAAGCCCCTACGCTTTGATTTGTAACCCCCAGGTTTTCTTGAGATTTATCTGATGTTTCCACTGGATTTTCAGCAGTTTTTAATCCTGCATTTTGTATTATAGCTTCCGCTTCTTTTATACTTTTTCCTGAAACATCCGGCACTGTCACATATTTTGCTTCAGCTCCCCTGCTTACTACAAGATTTACTTTTGCTCCGTCTTTCACTTTAGAATCTGCCTCTGGATCCTGACTTATAACCTGACCTTGTGAGACCGTGTCACTATATTTATAAGATATACTTCCCACACTGAGCCCACTGCTGGTAATAATATCTTTTGCAGTATTTAAATCTATGCCCACTACATTGGGAACACCCATTGTATCAGTACCTCCACTTACAATTACCCTTACATCAGAATTGACTTTTACCTTTGAACCTGATTTAGGAAAACATTCAATTACTGTTCCCTCTGGTTTGTCACTTTTTTCCTTGGCTCCTACTACAAAGTTCAGCTTTTTACTTTCCACCAATTTCTTAGCTTCATCCTGTTTCATACCTATTATATTGGGTACCGTAGCTTCGCCTGAGTTTCCATATGTCTTGCTGTAAAAATACCCTGAGACCGCACCTATTACTATCACAAGCATAAATAATGCTATGACAAGTATGGTTTTCTTTTTCTTAGGGTCCAATACCGATTTAGCTTTTTTATCTTTTGGCTCATCTTCTTCATAGTCATTATAATCCTCTTCATTTTTATAACTGTCATTTACATCTACAGGATCCATTATTCGGGTCATATCATCATTTAAATCATCTTCCGTTAAATTTAAATTTTGATTATTTTCTATTTTTTTTAGATCTACAAGCATATCTTCCATAGTCTGATATCTTCTTATAGGTTCTTTTTCTACAGCCTTCAAAATTAATTTGTTTAAACTTTCCGGCACGTTTTCATTTAATTTGATTGGAGGAACTACTGGTTCTTGTATATGTTTCAATGCTATAGATACAGGACTTTCTGCATCATAGGGCACCTGACCTGTAACCATTTCATACATAACTATTCCAAGAGAATAGATATCTGTTCTAAAATCTACAAAACTCCCCTTCGCCTGTTCAGGAGAAAAATAATGTGCGGATCCCATTATCTTATTTGAATTAGTTATAGTAACCGAATCTGAAGCTTTTGCAATGCCAAAATCTGTTACTTTTACTATTCCATCTTCTGTTACAAGAATATTGTGAGGTTTTATATCTCTATGTATAATATTATTCTTATGTGCACATTTTAGGGCTTTGGCTATCTGAATAGCTATTTCTACCGATCTTTCCGGAGGTATTTTACCCTGCTCCTTTATTATCTGCTTTAATGTCTTTCCAACAACACATTCCATTACTATATAATTTATATCATTCTGTGTGCCAACATCATATATATTGACTATATTATTATCCGAAAGACTTGCCGCTGCTGTAGCTTCTCTTTTGAATTTTTCAACAAACTCACCATCGCTGGAAAATTGCTCTTTAAGAATTTTTACAGCTACATTTCTATTTAAAAGATGGTCTTTAGCCCTATAGACAACTGCCATCCCACCTTCCCCTATCTTTTCCAATGGCTCATATCTATTTCCTAGCATGGTCCCTATCATCTTTACCCTCTCCTTCAAATACAATAACTGATATATTATCCCTTCCACCCCTAAGGTTACTAAGTTCTATCAACTGTTTGCAGGCATCCTCGTTATTGTTATTCATTATTATATCATACATCTCATTAGTGCTTACTCCATTAGATAACCCATCAGTACAAAGTATTACCCTATTTACATCTTCTAAATTCACCTCAAAGATATCTACTTTTACAGACAAATTAGTTCCAAGCGCCCTAGTTATTATATTTTTATTGGGATGAATTGCAGCCTCCTCTTCAGTTATACTACCTTCATCAACCAGCTGTTGTACAAGTGAATGATCTTTAGTGATTTTTACTATACCATTGTATTTTACAATATAACATCCACTGTCACCTACATTAGCCACTATCATTTTCATATCTTCAACTAAACAGGCTGTTATAGTTGTCCCCATTCCACCAAATTCGTTGTTACTCCTGGATAATTTATAAATCCTTTCATTTGCCAAATTTATGGCTTTTAATAGATCTTCCTTCATATCCACTGTGTCTTTAGCCTTTATATAAGCGATAGTCGTTTCCACTGCAATTTTACTTGCAACTTCTCCTGCATTATGTCCACCCATTCCATCGGCTATTACATATACATTTAAGTTTTTTCCCTTATAGAAACCTGCGAAATCTTCATTTAGTTTTCTTACTTTACCTACATCTGACAAGATCCCCACCATTTTCTACACCCTTTCTATACCTTTTTGATTCTAAATAACTTCTTCTAAGCTGTCCACAAGCGGCATCTATGTCCGAACCCATTTCTCTTCTTACGGTAGTTTCTATTTTATTCTCATTGAGTTTGTCATAAAAACTTTTTATATTGTTTGGAGAAGACTTTTTAAATTCATTTTCTCTAACTTCATTTACAGGTATTAAATTCACATGGCATAACAATCCCTTCAGCAATTGAATTAAATCTTCGGCACATTCTAAAGTATCATTTACGCCCCTTACTAAAGCATATTCAAAGGATATTCTTCTACCGGTCTTATCTATATAATATCTACAGGCATCTATTATCTCTGCTATAGAATATTTATTTGCAATAGGCATTATCTTTTTTCTCTTTATATCATCTGGTGAATGTAGTGATATAGCTAAAGTTATCTGTAAACTTTCATCTGCCAGCTGTTTTATTTTAGGTACTATACCGCAGGTAGAAAGGGTTATATGCCTTTGGCCTATATTAAGACTATATTCACAACTTATCATTTTTAAAAATTTCAGCACATTATCATAATTATCCAATGGTTCTCCGCTTCCCATTAAAACCACATTTGATATTCTCTCTCCTATTTCACTTTGAGATCTTAGAACCTGGGCCAATATTTCTCCACTGCTTAAATTTCTCACCATGCCATCTACAGTTGACGCACAAAACTTACAACCCATTCTGCATCCAACTTGCGTTGAAACACATACGGAATTTCCATGCTTATATTTCATAACTACAGTTTCTATTACATTTCCATCCCTGTATCTATATAAAAATTTAAAAGTATCTTTTGATTTTGACTCATAGCTTTTAACTAATTCTGGAATATCTATATAAAAATTCCTTTTCAATTTTTTTGCCAAGGATTTAGAAACATTAGTCATGCAATCAAAATCCCATTGGCCTTTCTTATATAACCAATTGGTTATTTGGCTTGCTCTAAATTGACTTTCACCATTGCCTTTCATCCAATCCTTTAAGTCCTCCATATTAAAGTCAAAAATATTATACATATATTTATTGCACCTACCTATATTTTATCATTTTCGCAATAAAAAACCCATCTACATTATCATTGGGAAGTATAGTCATGTATCCTTCCCTATGATAAATTATGTTTCCAAAATCCCCATAATCCAGTTTTTCCAATTTAAACTCGGGATTTTTCTTAATAAACCACTTTATATTTTCACCATTTTCCATCTTATTTAAAGTACAGGTGGAGTATACAAGCTTTCCACCCAGTTTCACATATTTTGAAGAATTCAACATGATATTTCTCTGTATTTTTATCAAACTATCTATAGACTGTTGATCTTTATTCCATTTAATTTCAGGTTTTTTCCTTATTAATCCAAGACCTGAACAGGGAACATCAATAAGCACTCTGTCTGCTGTACCACTGAGTTTTTCTGCATATCTTTCTGCATTCATCTTGTTACAAATTATATTTTCAATTCCCAATCTTTTTGCATTGTCTTTTACTAATGCCAGCTTATTTTCATATAAGTCATAAGAATATACCTTTCCTGTATTATTCATAAGTTCTGCTATATGACAGGACTTTCCTCCCGGTGCACTGCAAAGATCCAATACAATCATATTTTTTTCAATATCCATAAGATTAGCTACTAGCATTGCACTCTCGTCTTGCACTGTAATATATCCCTTTCTAAAAAGAGGATTTGATTCTATATTGCTTCCTCCTTTTATAACTACAGCTTCCTTGCATACAATTCCCTTTTCTACATCATATCCATTTTTTTTAAGTTCATTCCACACCTGTTCATATTTTGCCTTTAAACTATTTATCCTCACTGTAATTTTGGGAACCGCATTGGAATTTTTCAATATGCTCTCTCCTGTACTTTCACCATATTGAGTAATAAAAAGTTCAGTGATCCAATGTGGAAAAGAGTATTTAAAACATAACCTGTCGATCTTATTCCCTTTATCCTCACGTATAAAATTATCCTTATTCCTTAAATAATTTCTCAGCACTCCATTTACCAGTTTAGACAGCTTAATGGATCTTTTTTTGGAAAGTTCTACAGCCTCATTTACCACTGCAAATTCAGGAATCTTATCTAAATATCTCAATTGGTATATGGACATTCTCAGTATATTTACTATGTCAACATCCATTTTTTTTAAGTTGCTCTTTATAAAACTGCCCAATATACTGTCAATGGTATATTTGTATTTTAAAGTACCATATACTATCTCCGTAACCAGTGCCCTGTCTTTTTTACTCAAATCTTCTCTATTTAAATACATACTCAAAACTGTATTGGAATATGCATTATTATATAATACCTGTTTAAGTATTTTCACTGCTGTATTTCTAGCATTTATCATAATTTTACCTCTAATTTTATAACATATATTTATTCCATGGCTATTATTTTCAATACTGCCAGAATAAGCAACACCACACCCATGGATAAGTTATTCTAAGGTTCAGGTACGTAAAAGCACATTCCTTATGGACAAATTTCTATCTGAACCCAAGAATCTCTTGAACAATTAATTTCTATCTCTACTTATATATATAAGTCTGAGTAAATTGGCTATAGCTGTTAAAGCAGCAGCTACATAAGTCATGGCAGCAGCACTTAAAACTGATCTTGCCCCTTTTAACTCATCTGAATAAAGTATATTCCTTCCTTCCAGTATTTTTAAAGCTCTTCTGGAAGCATTTAATTCTACTGGAAGAGTTACTATTTGAAATAAAACTACCAGAGTAAATAAAATTATGCCCACATTCACAAGTCCTCTAATTCCTAAAATAAACCCTGCCAAAAATAATATCCATGAAGCGCTAGAACCAAAATTAACTGCAGGTACAATAGAATTTCTGATAATAAGAGGAAGATACCTGTTTTTATGTTGAATAGCATGACCGGTTTCATGAGCCGCCACACCTATTGATGCTACAGAATTTCCATAATAAACATCTTCTGAAAGTCTCATAACCCTTTTAGAAGGATCATAGTGATCACTTAGTTTCCCTGGTATTAGTTCCACCGGAACTTCATAAAGTCCACTGCCATCTAAAAGCATCCTTGCCACCTGAGCACCTGTATATCCATTATGGCTTTTATATTTTGAATATTTATTAAAAGTGGAAGATACCTTATATTGAGCCCAAGCTGCCACTAAAAGTGCCGGGATTAATATAATAAAACTGCTGTCAAAATAAAACATGAATTACACCTCCACATAAATTATTTTCCTAATACAATTCCTGGCTCTATCAAATGTCCTTTTATATATTCACTGACTTCCATAGGCCTTCCTCCTGGAAATTGTATCTTTTTTATCATAAGAACTCCACTGCCACAAGCTACCTTAATTCCGGACTGGGAGACTTCCAGTATATATCCGGCTTCCCTTTGAGACATTTCGTCCAGTATATCCACCCGATATATTTTCATATTTTCTCCCCTATACTGAGTATATGCAATAGGCCATGGATTTAAACCCCTGACAAAATTTTTTATTTTGCTGCTGCTGAGATTCCAATCTATTTTTGCCATATCCCTAGATAACATTTTTGCATAAATAGTGGGAGTTTTTCCCTGTTTTTTTCTTTTGATTACACCTGATTTCAATCCCTTAAGTGTTTTTACCAACAACCCTGCTCCATCTTCCTTCAATAGGTTTTGGAGGTCTCCTGCCGTCATATCTTCCGAAATTTGCACGACACTATTTAAAAGCATATCTCCCGTATCCAGTCCAGTATCCATAAACATAGTGGTATTTCCACTTTCCTTTTCTCCATTTATAATGCACCAGTTTATAGGTGCAGCTCCTCTATATTTTGGCAAAAGTGATGCATGCAAATTAATACATCCCTTTTTAGGTATGTCTAATACTTCTTTTGTAAGTATCTGTCCATAGGCCACTACTATTATAAAATCCACTTCCATCTTTTTTAGTTCATTCAATGCCTGCTCATCATTTTTTAGCCTGGCAGGCTGATATATAGGTATATTATATTTAATGGCCTCTTCTTTAACAGGAGAAAAAAATACTTTTTTACCCCTGCCCTTTGGCTTATCAGGCTGGGTAAATACAGCTACAACATTAAATTCTTCTATTAATTTTTTTAAAGATGGTACTGAAAAATCAGGGGTTCCCATAAAAACTATATTCATATATCATTTTTCACCTTCTTTTTTTATGATCTTATCTACAAATAGTATACCATTTAAATGATCTATTTCATGACAAAATGCTCTGGCCAGTAAATCCTCTCCCTCTATTATTACCTCTTCTCCTTTCTCATTTATTGCCTTTACTTTTACTTTACGAGGTCTTTTCACTTCACCTTGCGTTCCCGGTATGCTCAAACATCCCTCCCTGTCTGTATAACTTCCCTCACTGTATATAATTTCCGGATTTACAAGCTTAAATATACCCTCTCCTATATCAACTACTATAACTCTTTTTAAAACACCTACTTGCGGCGCTGCAAGCCCTATGCCATCTTCCTCATATAATGTTTCCTCCATATCTTTCAGCAATGTTATAATTCTATCGTTTATAACATCCACCTTCCTGCTTTTTTTCCTCAGTATGTCATCTCCGTATTTTCTAATATTTCTCAAAGCCATATATTCACCGTCTCCCTAAAATCTATAAGATTTCAAGATTATCCTACGGTTTGTTCAACTCCCTTCTCAATTTAAACTATATACTTAACATCAATATTTAAACAAATGAATTTTACAACATGTTATTAGGATTTATATCTATATTAACCTTTATATCATTATAAACGTCTTTTAATAAATCATAAACTATTTTTCTGATATTTTGTGCCATACTCAAATTTATTTTGCCCTTTATCATTATCTTCCACCGATATAATTCCTTTATTTTTGATATCTCACATGGACATGGCCCTAACATTTTAATTTTATCATTTTTTCCGAGAGCATTTCTTAAAAATACACCAACATTTTGTATATTTTTTATTAATATATTTTCTTTTTTACTATTCATGTTTATAAGAAGTATATCTGAAAAAGGTGGATATTCCATCTGCCTTCTTATGTTAATTTCTTCATTATAAAAATCTTCATAATCATTTTCTGCAGCACATTTTATACTATAATTTTCAGGACTATATGTCTGTACAATTACCTCGCCCGGTTTTTCCCCCCTGCCTGCTCTTCCTGAAACCTGAGTTATCAGTTCATAGGTTTTTTCTGCTGATCTGAAATCTGGAAGATTAATAGACAAATCTGCTGCTATTACCCCCACCAGGGTTACATTCTTAAAATCCAATCCCTTTGCTATCATCTGAGTTCCTATTAATATATCCGCCCTGCCTTCTTTAAAAGTATTATATATATTTTCATAAGAATTCTTTTTTCTGGTAGTATCAAAGTCCATTCTTATGGTTTTTGCCTGGGGGAATTCACTTTTTATATGCTGTTCTATCTTTTCAGTACCCACTCCAAAATACTTTACATATTTACTTCCACATTTAGGACAAACCTTTGGAACATCAATCTTGCTTCCACAATAATGGCATATAAGTTTTCCCACATTATGATGATAGGTATAGGATATGTCACATTTATTACATTTAAACACATAACCACATTTTCTACAGGATACAAAAGTAGAATATCCCCTTCTATTTAAGAAAAGTATTGTCTGTTCCCCTTTATTTAACCTGTCACAAATAGATTCATATAGAATTCTGCTAAACATGGATTTATTATTATTTACAAGCTCTTCTCTCATATCCACAATTTTAATTTCTGGCATAATTGCCCCATCAGCTCTATTTTTCAAAGTTAAAAGTTCAATCTCGCCGGTTTTGCACCTATAATAAGTTTTTATAGAAGGCGTAGCGGAACCCAGTATCATTTTACAATCATATTGATTACATTTCATTTCTCCAATTTCTCTGGCATTATATTTAGGATTACTATCTGACTTGTAGCTCCATTCCTGCTCTTCATCTATTATTATAAGTCCCAAATTTTTAAAAGGTAAAAAAATAGCAGATCTTGCTCCTATGGCAACTTTCACCTGATGCCCTTTTATTCGCATCCATTCGTCATATCTCTCTCCATCTGATAATTTACTGTGAAATACACTTACATTTTTCCCAAATCTACCTTTAAATCTTTCTACCATTTGAGGAGTAAGGGCAATTTCAGGAACCAATATTATGGATTCCTTTCCACCTTCCATGGTCTTTTCTACAAGCTGCATATAAATTTCAGTTTTACCGCTTCCCGTAACTCCATGAATCAAAAACAACTTTTTATGTGAATTTATTATTTCATCTACTGCAAATTGTTGTTCTTCATTCAACGTTTTTTTTGAATAGATACTGTATTTTTTATCATCATATCTGGTTACAGTTTTCTCCCCTGTAAGAAGGAATCCGTGTTTTATCATAGTATTTATAGAGGATAAAGATAAATTGTAATTCTTGCTTATAAAGTTTTTAGTATATCTGCCATTTTTACTTTCCACCAATTCATATATACTTCTGTAAGGATCTCTGTTAAAATTTTTTTCCAAATTTTTACCTATGTATACCAGGGTTTCCTTTTTGTCTTTCATTCCCTTAAAAATACCTCTTGGTATAAATACCTTTATACAATCGAGATATGTACACAAATACCTCTTCCTCATATTTTCTATAAGTGCCAAATCTTTTCTTGTAAAAAGAGAAAAACCATCGCAAAAATCAATTATCTCTTTGACTTTCGTATCATCTAACACATTCTCATAAATACTCACTACAAATCCATCTAACTTTTTATTTCCCATTCCAAAAGGGACTTTAACCCTAAAACCTATTTCTATTTTGTCTTTTAGCTTATCTGGCACCTTATAGGTAAAAATTTTATCTAATTTTACAGAACTGTTATTTACAATAATTCCTGCGTATATATACACCTGATCACCCTTTTATAATAAACATCAAATAAGAGAGGCATTTAAATGTTAACCCCTCTTAAACATAAATTTTATATTTTAGATGCCAATATATTAAATAATTTTCGTGCTACTTCCCTTTTGCTCATTTTATCCAAACTTATCTTATCTCCATTTTTAAATATTATGGTTACTTTATTATTATCTGAGGAAAATCCAGTATCCCTTCCTGTTATATCATTGGCAATTATGTAATCTAAGTTTTTATTTTTTAATTTTTTTTCAGCATTTTCAATCAAATCATTGCTTTCTGCCGCAAAACCCACTAAAATCTGATTACTTTTTAACTTTCCAAGTTCTTTTAGTATATCAACATCCTTAATCAGGGGAAGGGAAAGCTCATCTCCATCTTTTTTTATCTTCTTTCTGGAATAAACTTTAGGTTTATAATCGGAAACTGCCGCTGCTTTTATCACTATATCCTGCTTTTGAAATTTTTCAAGTACTGCGTTTAGCATTTCCTCATTTGTTCTCACTTTTATAAATTTCACTCCAAAAGGTGTATCTAAATTTGTAGGTCCGGACACAAGAGTCACCTCTGCACCTCTATCCCTCGCTTCTTCAGCTATTGAATACCCCATTTTACCAGAGGATCTATTTGTTATATACCTGACAGGATCTATATCCTCCATTGTGGGTCCAGCTGTCACCAATACCTTTTTCCCACTTAAATCCTTTATGTCATATAACATACTCTCAATTACCTGTACTATAAAATCCGTATTCTCAAGTTTACCTTCACCGCTGTCACCACAGGCCAACCTTCCCACGGCAGGTTTTATAAACTCATAACCAAATTTCATGAGTTTATTCATATTATCCTGTACAATAGGATTGTTATACATATTGGTGTTCATAGCAGGTGCAAAGATAACTGGAGCCTTTGCTGCCATGATTGTAGTAGTTAAAAGATCATCTGCTATGCCATTTGAAATCTTTCCTATTATATTGGCAGTGGCTGGAATAACCGCTATCAAATCCGCCTTTTTAGCAAGGGAGATATGCTGTATTTCCCAGGCCCTAGGTTCCTGAAACATATCAATATTTACAATATTCTGGCTCATGGTTTGAAAACTAAGAGGTGTTACAAACTCTGCCGCAGATTTTGTCATTATGACATTTACTTCAAAATCTTTTTTCTTTAATCTGCTTACAACATCCAATGCCTTGTAAACTGCTATACCTCCAGTTACTCCTATAATCACTGTTTTCCTATCATTTAACATTACTTGATACCTTCTTTTACAGTTTCATAAGTAATTAGCTCCTCATATATTTCATTAATAGCTATAGTAACAGGTTTTGTTGAATCTATGTTCACTAATGGTTCAGCTCCTTCAATCAATTGTCTTGATCTCTTGGCTGTTATAGTAACTAAAGTGTATCTATTGTCTACTTTTTTTAACAGATCTACAATAGATGGATTTATCATCGAGTTGTTCATATGTAATTCCCTCCTTAGGATCTAATATTTCATCTTTAACCCTATCTACTCTGCATTTTTCTGCCATAATTATACTCTCTATATTACTTACAGCATTATCTACAGTATCATTTATAACCATATAATTGTATTTTGATACATAATTTATTTCCTTATATGCTGAATTAAATCTAGTCATAAAGGATTCAGGTGTTTCACTGCCTCTATTTATAATTCTTTTTTTAAGTTCTTCCATGGAAGGAGGAAGTATGAATATAAATACCCCTTCAGGATAGGTTTCTTTCACCATTAAGGCTCCCTGAATGTCGATTTCAAGCACTACATCATTTCCCTCTTCTATAGCCTTTAGAACCTGAGACTTGGGAGTCCCATAATAGTTCCCATATACCTTTGCGTACTCTAGAAAATTATTATTTTTTATTTTATCCTTAAAATCCTCTTCAGTCAAAAAATAATAATTTACTCCATCTACTTCACCTTTTCGTGGGGATCTTGTAGTAGCTGAAATAGAAATCCAAAATTTGCTTTTTTCAATCAGAGCTTTACATACTGTACTTTTTCCTGTGCCAGAAGGCCCTGATATTACAATTAAAAGACCCTTTTTCCGCATTATTCCTCAACCTCACTGATTTCGTCTTCTTCATCTTTAGATGACAGTCTATGTGCCACAGTTTCAGGCTGAACTGCTGAAAGTATTACATGATCACTGTCTGTTATTATAACAGCTCTTGTTCTTCTCCCATAAGTGGCATCTATGAGCATTCCCCTGTCTCTTGCCTCTTGAATTATTCTCTTTATCGGTGCAGATTCCGGACTCACTATAGCTACCAATCTATTTGCTGAAACAATATTTCCAAAGCCTATATTTATTAACTTAATACCCATACATTTCCTCCTGTTTTACTCCACATTTTGTATCTGTTCTCTTATTTTTTCTATTTCGTTTTTTACATTTAATATCAGTTGAGTCACTTCCAAATTTGTTGATTTAGATGCAATAGTATTTGCCTCTCTATTCATCTCCTGCAATATAAAATCAAGCTTTCTTCCTACAGGTTCATCTACATCCAAAGTTTCCTTAAACTGAATTATATGACTATTTAGCCTTACAATTTCTTCATCAATACATGACTTATCCGCAAACAATGCAACTTCCATTGTCAATCTATTTTCATCTACAGGGCATTTTCCAAGTAAATCCTTTAATCTATTTGAAAGTTTTTCCCTGTATTCTTCTACTATCTTAAAAGATCTATTTTCTATATCATTCATTAAAGATTCAATATGGTCGCATTTTTGAATCATATTCCTCCTTAGCTTTTCTCCCTCTTTTTCCCTCATATTCACAAGCATAGAAACAGCATCGTTTAAAGCCTGTAATAAATATTTCCAAGTGTTTTCCAGATCATCCTCTTCCTTTTTTAACGTTATAACATCTGGGAATTTAGCAATTAAATCAAGAGATATGTCTGCCTTTATATTATATTTTTCTCTGATTTTATTTAGACACTCCACGTAGCTGTCCGCCAGCTTTTCATCCAGCACAGCCTTTGTAGTGTAATTGCCAAAATTCATCTGAGTTATAAACATATCCACTTTGCCTCTGTTTATTTTTTGTTGAATGACTTTTCTCATTCTATCTTCTAAAGGCATAAAGCTTTTTGGCATTTTGACATTTAAATCGCAATACCTGTGGTTTACGCTTTTTATTTCTACTGTAAAACTCTGTCCCTCACCTTCTACTGTACCCCTTCCAAAGCCCGTCATACTTTTAATCATTATAATTTCATCCTTCCATACAACCTTATAAGTCTACACTTAATTATACATAAATATCTATAATAATTTCAAGATAAATTTATCCCGTGGCCACCCCTTAGTTTTGTAAAGCAGAAATGATAAGCGCTGCCACATTCTTGGATAAGTTCTTCTAAGATTCGTTACGAAAAGCTTTCCTTATGAGAAAGCTCCACCGTATCCAATAACCACTTCATACTACAGGATTCGCAAATTCACACTAAAATTTTCTCTAAAACTCTAGTTTAAGACGATTATATCATAAAATACCTACAATAGACACATCTATAAAAATATTGTAAACTTATTTAAAAAACTCAAAGCTTCAGATAATTAAAATACAATTACCTGAAGCTCTAAATTTGAGAATATAATCTTAAAATAATAATACATGTTGGACTTAATCATAATAAGGTACATTTCAAAAATTTAAAGTATAATACATATTAAACCGCCATTACCTTCATTTATAATTTTTTGCAGTGTTTTTTGTATTTTAATCTGAATATCTTCCGGCATTTTATACAGCTTGTTTTGAAGTCCTTCTTTTACTAATACCTCCAGAGATTTGCCAAACATATTACTCTGCCATATTTTAGAAGGATCACTCTCAAATTGTTCCAGTAGTGATTTAACCATTTCTTCGCTTTCTCTTTCTGTACCCATAATAGGTGAAATTTCCGTTTGAATATCTGCTCTTATAAAATGCAGCGAAGGTGCACTGGCTTTTAATTTTACTCCAAACTTATTGCCCTGTTTCACAATTTCAGGTTCTTCCAATTTCATTTCAGAGAGCTGGGGTGCCACTAACCCATAGCCAGTATCCTTAACATCTTTTAATGCCCTTGAGACCTTGTCGTATTCTACTTTTGCGCTGTGCATTTCCTTAATTATGTTCAGCAAATCACTTTCACCCTGAATTTCTTTCTCGCAGACTTCACCTAATATTTTATAGTAAAGATCCTTTTTGGGTTTTAAATTAATGCTGGCAGTACCTTCCCCCATATTGATTTCTTTTACATCAGATTCTCCCACAAATTCTATATCTGAAAATCCTTCAACAGATCTTACTATATCTCTGACTTTATATACATTTCCACACATGTCTTTTACCAAATTTATAAAATCCAGTTTCAACCAATGAGATGGTTCCATTTTTTCTATCCACTCTGGTATATCAATATTTATTTCCTTAATTGGGAACTCCTTAAGTACCCTTTGAAATACATTTGTTATATCCTCTTCCTTCATATTAAGCACATCCATACACTGAACCGGTACATCGTATTTACTTTCCAATTCCTTTTTTAAATCCATAGTATCGGGCTCATAAGGATGTTGTGAATTTAGAATTACTATAAAGGGCTTATTTATTGATTTCAGCTCATTTACTACCCTTTCCTCTGCCTCAACATAATCTTCCCTATTTATATCAGTTATAGAACCATCTGTAGTTATCAAAAGTCCTATAGTAGAATGCTCATTTATTACCTTCTTAGTTCCAATTTCAGCAGCTTCCTCAAAAGGTATTTCATAATCATACCAAGGGGTGGTGACCATCTTAGCTTCTTCCCCCTCCATGTACCCTAATGCACTCTTAACTATATACCCGACACAATCAACCATTCTGACTTTAAATCTAGTGCTTTCATTTAAGCTTATTTCTATAGCTTCATTGGGAACAAATTTAGGTTCTGTAGTATGAATGGACTTTCCTGAAGAACTTTGAGGCAATTCATCTTTAGCCCTCTGCTTTTTATAAGAATTATCTATGTTGGGAAGTACCATTATTTCCATAAATTTCTTTATAAAAGTGGATTTTCCAGTTCTAACAGGTCCTACAACTCCCACATATATATCTCCCTGAGTTCTTTCTGCAATATCTTTGTATATATTAAAGTTTTCCAAAATATACCCTCCAATAATCTAATATTAACAGTATATATATATTTTCATAAGGCATATTTTATTACATATTATTTCACCTGCAGCTTAAATTAATTTCTAATATACTTCACTTTTCTTAGCTCTTGTCATCAGTTCATATACAATATATCTAGGATCCTTCCCCTTGAAAAGTATTTCATAAAGTGCCTCTGTTATAGGCATTTCTACATTTAACCTGCTTTTAAGCTCATAAAAGGCTTTGCAGGCCGCTATACCTTCAACTACCATATTGACTTCTTTAACAGCTTCTTCCATTGATTTACCCTGTCCTATAAGTATTCCAGCCCTTCTATTCCTACTGTGCATACTGGTACAGGTAACTATAAGATCTCCTATTCCTGAAAGGCCTGAAAATGTTTCCCTCTTACCCCCAAGTCTTTCTCCAATCCTCACTATTTCTGCAATTCCCCTGGTCATAAGGGCCGCCTTTGAATTATCTCCATAACCTATTCCATCTGAAATTCCCGATGCCAGTGCAATTATATTTTTAACAGCACCTCCAATTTCCACTCCCACTATATCCTTATTGGTATATACCCTAAATTTATTTGTCATAAACAGATTTTGAATTTTTTTACCACATTCTACATCTTTTGAGGATACAACTACTGTAGTAGGTATATCACGGGCCACTTCTTCTGCGTGGCTTGGTCCAGAAAGCACTGCCACTTTATTTTCAGGAAGTTCCTCCTCAATAACCTGAGAGAGCCTTTTACCGGTTTTTTCCTCTATTCCCTTAGCTATATTTACAATTATCTGATCTTTATTTATAAACTGCTTAAAGTTTTTACAAACCTCCCTTATTGCCTGGGATGGAACTGCCAAAACTAAAACCTGGCTCTTATTAATTACCTGTTCTGCATTTACAGATGCTTTTACGCCTTTGGGAATCAATACCTTATGAAGATATTTAATATTTTCTCTTTTTACATTTATATCCTGTACTATAGTATCTTTTCTATCCCACAGATTCACTTCAATTCCCTTTTTAGCAAGCATTATAGAAAGGGCGGTTCCAAAACTGCCCCCTCCTAAAAAAGACACGGATAAACACACGTTTAACCCTTCCTCTCTCTAAACTCAAATTTTATTCCAGTACCTGTAAAATCGAAACTATCCCTCAATTGGTTTTCTATATATCTTTCATAAGAAAAATGAATACAATTGGGGTCATTTACAAAAAACACAAAGGTAGGAGGTTTACTTCCTATTTGAGTAACGTAATATATTTTTAATCTTTTATTTCCAACAACTGGCGGTTCTTTCATCATAACTGCCCTGCTTATGATGTCGTTTAATACTCCAGTCTTTATTTTCTTACAATAATTTTCATAACACATCTTTACTGTTTCCAATACTTTATGTACTCTCTGCCCTGTCTTTGCAGATATAAACAGATAGGGAGCATAAGTCATAAACGAAAGACTTTTACCTATTTTATCCTTATAGGCATTTGTGGTCTTGGTATCTTTTTCCACCAAATCCCATTTATTGATTATAATCATAATGGACTTATTCAATTCATGTGCATATCCTATTATCTTTTCATCCTGTTCACTTATATCATGAGTGGCATCCAGTATGAGCACACACACATCTGCCCTTTCCACTGCTGTATAAGTCCTTATAACGCTGTATTTTTCCACTTCCTTTTTTACTTTGCTTTTTCTCCTGATGCCCGCTGTATCTATCAATAAAAATTTGCCTTCCTCTGTGTCAAGATAACTGTCTATAGCATCCCTTGTGGTTCCGGGAATTTCACTTACAATAACCCTTTCTTCTCCTAATAATTTATTCACAAGAGATGATTTTCCAACGTTGGGCTTTCCTATAAAAGCTATTTGTATATATTCATTGTCTTTATCTTCATTTCCATCATCGGGAAAATTTTCCACCACCTTATCCAGCATATCACCAAGTCCCAATCCCTGAGATGCTGAAATGGATATAGGATCTCCTATTCCCAGATTATAAAACTCATAAGTAGAAACTTCCTGTTTTACACTATCTATTTTATTTACCACCAGCACCACTGACTTTTTACTTTTTCTAATCATTTGAGCTACCTCTTTGTCAGAAGCAGTAAGTCCCTCTTTTCCATCTGCTATAAATATTATCACATCCGCAATCTCGACTGCCATTTGCGCCTGTCTTCTCATCTGAAGTGATATTATGTCATTATCTTCCGGTTCAATTCCCCCTGTATCAATTATGGTAAAATTATATTTTAACCACTCTGCCTGGGCATATACCCTATCCCTGGTAACTCCAGGCGTGTCTTCCACTATGGATATTCTCTTTCCGGCTAATTTATTAAACAATGTGGATTTTCCCACATTAGGCCTTCCCACTATAGCTACTATTGGTTTTCCCATTAATTACTTCACCTCACTATTTTCATTTATAATTTGTATTAGATCCTTACCCGTATAGTCACATACAAATATTTTCCTTTTTAAAATTTTCTCCAAATCCTCTAAGGTTACATCATCCAAAAATACCCTGTCTTTTGATTTCGAAGGTTCATATCCTTTTCTAAACACGCATTCTGGTATTATTATATACTTTCCCACCTTTTCATTTTGAAGTTGTTCTATTATATCTTTTGCTGTAATAAGTCCTGCTACAGTTATAGTATTACCAAAGAATTTATTTATTATCTTTTTTACGCCAATTACTAGGTTTGGATTCTTCTTTACTATTTTATCAGCAGCTTTTTTTATATCATCATACGCCAAGTCCCCTGTTAAAAAAGTAAAAGAACCCATCATATTCATTTTTAAATGCGCAATTTCCCTATCTATATTATCCCTAAAAAGTCTTATCATGCCCACACCATCTTCCAGCTGTTTATACCCCATGTAAAACTTGGAATCCGGGACTTTCATACATGAAATAAGATAAAACTCATCAGAAAGCCTTACAAAAGGAGATCCTGTTTCCACTATGTATTTATGTTGAAGTTCTTCTGCAACTTTCAATTGTTTTCCTGCAGAAATCCTATTATACTGCTTCAACTTAAAAAGGTCCTGTCTATATTTCGTAACTCCCACAGGTACTACGGCAACATTTTCAACACCAGGATACAACTTATATAAATCCTCCACAGTCTTCCGAAACTCCTCACCATCATTTACACCAGGACACAATACTATCTGGCAGCTTATTTTTATTCCATTTTGAGTAAGTTTTTTCAGTAAATCATATATATTTCCTGCAAATTTATTGTTGATCATCTTTATTCTCAGTTCAGGATTAGTGGTATGCACGGATACATTTATGGGGCTGATTTTATACTTAATTATCCTATCTATGTCCCTTTCAGTCATATTTGTAAGGGTTACAAAATTTCCCTGAAGAAAAGCTAATCTGGAATCATCATCCTTGAAATAAAGAGTTTTTCTCATTCCCTTGGGCAGTTGATCTATAAAGCAAAAAATGCAATTATTATGGCAACTTTTAGGTTTATCCAGAATCATCTCTTCAAACTCCACTCCAAGATCCTCATCATATTCCTTTTCTATTTCAAGCTCCCATACTTCTTTATTCCATTTTTCTATTTCTATTTTTACATATTCATCACTTATTAAAAATTTATAATCTATTATATCCTTAACTTCATTACCATTAATGGATAAAAGACAATCTCCTATTTCTATTCCCATTTCTTCTGCAATACTTCCAAGTTTCACTGCCCTAACTTTATTTTTCATTTATATAACTCCTATTTAAATTAAATATTTACTGCAACCCCTTAAAATAGCCCCAATAAAAATACAAGAATTCCTGAAATAGCGGCACAACTAGGTATGGTAAATATCCATGTTATAACTATGTCCTTGGCTACGGACCATCTTACTGCTGAAAATCTTCTAGCGGAACCAACTCCCATTATTGCTGTTGTTATTATATGAGTTGTACTAACGGGTGCATCAAACATAGTAGCTGTAAATATTACTGCTGAAGCTCCCATTTCTGCCGAAAAACCATTTACCGGTGTCATTTTAGCCATCTTAGACCCCATAGTCTTTATTATCTTTTTTCCTCCAAGACTTGTACCCAACGCCATGGATAGTGCACAGCATACCTTTACCCACAGGGGTACTGAAAATTTATCAAGGAATCCAGCACTTACCAGTGTCATAGTTATTACTCCCATAGTCTTTTGAGCATCATTTCCACCATGGTTTAAAGCTATCAACATAGCTGAAAATATTTGAGCCTTGGAAAAAATTTTTGTAACTGTACGTGGTCTGGTATTTCTCAATATCATGTTCATTATATTCATAAATACAAATCCTATTATAAATCCTATTATTGGTGATAATATTAGCCAGAGTATGACTTTCCAAAAAAGTCCCGACCAGTTGATTATTAGAAAAGAACTTTTATAAACAATAGCAGAGCCAACTAGCCCTCCTATAAGTGCATGAGAAGAACTGCTTGGTATTCCAAAATACCAGGTTATTAAATTCCAGATTATGGCTCCCATTAAGGCAGCTACGATTACACTTTGAGTAACATCATTTGGATTTACTATACCATTTCCAATTGTTTGGGCAACTTTTACACTCATAAAAGCCCCAACAAAGTTCAGAGAAGCTGACATTATAACAGCCTCTTTCATGGTCATCACTCTAGTGGATACACAACAGGCTATAGCATTGGCACTATCGTGAAAACCGTTTATAGTATCAAATATTATTGCAATTATAACTATTATTATGGTTAAAGTCAAGGCATTAAGCATTTTTCATTACTACTCCTTCAATAACATTTGCCAGATCCTCACAAGCATCCAATGTATTCTCAAGATACTGATATATTTCTCTCCATTTTATAACATCTATAACTTTCATATTTGATCTAAATATATCTCCAATAGCTTTTCTTGAAACCACATCTCCTTCCTCTTCTATTCTGTTTACGTCTATTATCATCCGTGGAAGTTTTTTACTTGTCTTCATATTTTTCAATTCTTCCATTATCACTATTATTTCCTCACAGCATTCAACTATCATATGACTCAAATTGGTAGCTTCTTCAGTACACTCATTTACGTTGAGCATAACAAACCTACTGGCAGTAGATTCTATAAAATCAATAATATCATCCATATCCTTGGCTATAACATATATGTCCTCTCTATCAAAGGGAGTAATAAATGTCTTATTCAACTGCTCTAATATTTCATGTTGTTTTCTATCTCCTTCATGCTCTACTTCCTTTATTTCTTTTAAGTTTTTTTCTGAGTTTTCCAAGTTGTCCAGAAAATTCAGCAGCAATTTTGAAGCCTTGTAAGCAATATTCGCCGTTTGAACAAAAAATTCATAAAATTTGTCTTCTTTTGGAGTAAAAGTAAACATCATATACCTCCTAATTATTGAAAATATTCGTTTTCGACCTAATAAAGTATAACATAAAAAAAACAAAAATTAAATAAAAAAAAAGTCCTAAGTATTGTATACTTAGGACTTAAAAATCCCATATATTTGCTTTATTCGTTCAAATCTTTCTGTTCTCCCGTAACCAGATATATTGTTCCTTCACATATATTTGTGACACGATCTGCTATTCTCTCAAGATACTTGCAAACAAACATCAACTGGATCATCTGGTTTGCTTTACTTTTATCTTTTTCTGTAATTTTAACCATGTCGTTAATTACATTTTTAAATAGTCTATCTATTTCATCATCCATTTTACAAGCTTCATAAGCTTTATCCAAATCCCTGTGCACATATGAATCCAGTGCCATCTTTATCATTTTATCGATTATATCCGACATTTCAGGTATATCTATTAATCTTTTTGCATATTTTTCATTCTTTAGTCTTAAAGTTATTTTAGCTATATCCACCGCATGATCTGCCATTCTCTCAAGATCCATTATAAGTTTGGAATTTGTAAATATTGTTCTTAAATCTATGGCAAGGGGCTGTTCTTTTGCAGTGACCTTTATACATTTATCTTCTATTTTCCTTTGCAAATCATCTACCAAATCATCATTCTTTATAGTTTGGAGAGCTAACTCTTCATCTTGATTTACCAGTGATTCTATACATTGGTGAATTTGTTTTTCAACTATACTTCCCATCCTAAGCACATCATTATGAATTTCTTTTAATGCATAATCAAATGCTTTTCTTGTCATAACCTGTCACCTCTTTTAAATTATTAATAAATTCTATCCAAACCTTCCTGTAATGTAATCCTCTGTTCTCTGATCCTTTGGTTTATAGAAAATATTTTCAGTTTTATCATCTTCAACAATTTCACCATTTAAAAAGAAAGCAGTATAATCAGATATTCTTCCTGCCTGCTGCATATTATGTGTCACTATTATTATAGTATATTTCTTCTTTAATATATCCATAAGTTCCTCTATTTTAAGAGTAGATATAGGATCAAGTGCAGATGTAGGTTCATCCATTAAAAGCACATCCGGTTCAACTGCAAGGGTTCTGGCTATGCAGAGCCTCTGCTGCTGCCCTCCTGAAAGTCCTAATGCATTTCTGTTTAATCTATCTTTAACTTCATCCCATATAGCTGCACCTTTTAAACTATTTTCCACCAGCCCATCTAATTCATTTTTATTTTTTATGCCATGTATTCTAGGACCATATGCTACGTTGTCATATATGGACATGGGAAAGGGATTAGGACTTTGAAATACCATTCCAATTCTCTTCCTCAAATCTATCACATCATAATCACTGTATATATCCCTATTTTCAAATAGTACTTTTCCTTCAATTCTAACTGAATCTATTAAATCGTTCATTCTATTTAAAGTTCTCAAAAATGTGGATTTTCCGCATCCGGAAGGTCCTATCAGCGCTGTAACTGAATTTTTTTCAACATTTAAATTCACTTTCTTAAGAGCTTGAACAGTCCCGTAATACAAATCAAGATTCACAGTCTGCATTATATACATTAGTTCTCCTCCCTATTTTTTACCTGTATAGGATTCATATATTTTCTTGCCTATTATTCTTGCTAAAAAATTAAATAGCAATACCATAATCACCAGAACTGCAGAAGCCTTGTTGGCTATTTGTGCTGCATCAGGCACCATTCCCTCTGAATTAAGCTTCCATATATATACCGCCAGACTTTCTGCCGGCCTCATCACGCTAAATGCTGACCCTTTATCTATCAGGCTTATATATGAAAATTTTAATTTAGGAGCACTCATGCCTGCTGTATATAAAAGAGCTGCTGCTTCTCCAAATATCCTGCCTGCCGCAAGTATTATACCCGTTAAAATTTGTGGTATTGCCGACGGAAGAACAACTTTTGATATGGTCTGCCACCTTGTTGCACCAAGTCCAAGACTTGCTTCTTTTACGGAAAATGACGCTGCAGTTATGGCGTTTTCACTTACCCTGGTTAAAGCCGGTAAATTCAAAACTGATATTGCAAGAGCTCCGGATAAAAGAGTAAATCCCCATTGGGTTATGTTTACAAATATAAGAAGCCCGAACAATCCAACTACAATAGATGGAAGGGAGGCCATAGTTTCTATGCACAACCTCATTGCATTTAAAAACATACCTTTTTTAGCATATTCGGACAGATATATGCCGGCTCCTATCCCAAAAGGTACACTTATTAAAAGTGCCACCAAAAGCATATAAAAAGAATTGAAAAGCTGAGGTCCTATTCCTCCTCCTGCTTCTCCAAACTTTTCATTTCCAAACAAAAAAGACGGCTTAAAGAAGCCTATTCCTTTAAACAGTATATATCCTATCAAGGCAACCAAAAGAGTTATTACAAAAAATGCTATTCCATAAAAAACTCCAGTCCAAATTTTGTCTTTTATTTTGGCATTCATCATTTAATTTCACTCCTTCTTCCTATAGCCCTTATTATTAAAATAAAGACAAATGAAATTATTAAAAGAAACAATGCCAAAGACCAAAGTGCATCATTCCATGCAGTTCCAGATACAGTGTTTCCCATATCCATGGTTAAAATACTTGTCAACGTAGTCGTAGGACTCAAAAGGTCTTTAGGAAATTTTATTGTATTACCTATTACCATCTGCACTGCAAGAGCTTCTCCAAAGGCCCTTGCAAGCCCCAGCACTACTCCTGTAAGTATTCCATTTTTAGCTGAGGGAATTATTACTTTGGATATGGTTTGCCATCTAGTTGCGCCAAGTCCATAGGATGCTTCCATATAACCTTTGGGAATAGTTTTTACAGCATCCGCCGATATGCTTGCTATAGTTGGCAATATCATAATACTAAGCACCAATATTCCTGCAATTAAGCTAAATCCAATACCGCCAAAACTTCTCTTTAAAAATGGGAGAAGTACGCTGAACCCAACCCATCCATATACAACTGAGGGTATGCCCACGAATAATTCCAGAGAAGGCTGTAATATCCTGGAACCTATTTTAGGGGATATGTAGTGCATAAACACAGCCAGAGCTATACTTACTGGTGCGCTTATTATAACCGCTCCTATAGAAACCAATGTAGAACCTGCAAAAAATATAGCAGCACCAAGTTTAGGATTACTGCTGTCTGGAATCCACCTGGATGTAAACAAAAATTCTGTTACAGGATATCCTCTCTTTACAAAGGTATCTATACCTTTTGAAGTTATAAAAATTATTATGCTCAAGGTAAGAATTATTATTATAACACCGCAGAGTGTTGCAAATCCTCTTCCCATATATTCATTTTTCATTTTCTTCCAGAATAATTTTTTGCCCATATTCACCAACCTCAACATTATATTTTAATGGCCGACTGCTTCTACAGTCAGCCAAAACAAATCTCTAAAGAAATTTTTTTTATTTCATATCACTCATTGGTATATATCCAAGTTTCTTTATTGTATCCGTATTTTCACTGCTGAGTACATAATCTATATAAGCTTTTGCCACACCTTTTGCCTCTCCTTTTGTATACATGTGTTCATAAGACCAGAAGGGATATTTTTTCGCAATTATATTGGAGGAATTAGCTTCCACTCCTTCTATTTTCAGTGCTTTCACATTTGCTTTAACTGCATCTGTCAAATATGAAAGTGCTAAATAACTTATTGATCCATCTGTTGTTTTGATGGCATTTTCTACATTTCCATTTGAATCCTGAGTTGTGCCAAGGCCTTCTTTTTCATCCTTGCCACCCATTACCGTATCTTTAAATGTAGCTCTTGTTCCAGATGACTTGGTTCTGTTTATTATATTTATTTTCATATCATCTCCCCCTACATCTTTCCAGTTTGTGATCTGACCGGTAAATATTTTCTGTATCTGATCTTTTGTTAAATTATCAATTTTTACATCAGGGTTTACCACTACTGCAAATCCTATAGCACAAACTTTGTGGTCAACAAGCTGTTTTGCCTTGCTTGCATCCAATTTTGATTCTGCCGTTACATCAGAATTTCCTATGTCTGCAGTTCCCTGAAGTGCTAGATTCAATCCCGTGCCGCTTCCTCCGCCTTGTACATTAACTGTGGCCTTGGTATTTTTTTGTGAAAATGTCTTTCCAATTTGTTCTGCCAAGGGTTGAAGTGCTGTGGATCCTGCAAGTGTTATAGAACCTGATATATCCTTACTGCTATCATTTGTAGTGTTTCCTTCACTGGTATTACCCTTACTTCCACCACAACCTGCAAGAACTCCTGTTGCCAAAACAACAGCTATGGTTACTATAAGGCCTCTAAAACCTTTTTTTCTCATAACGCTATAGACCTCCTCAAAATTTAATATGTAATATTTCTTGTTGATTACTACATTATTTATAATATCCCACCAAAGTTAATGTATTATTATATTAATGTTAATTAAAATTAACATACAAAAATAGACAGCTTTAATTTTATTTGAATGCTGTCTATTTTTCGATCATGTATCTAAATTTTTATTTGAATCTATGGGGATTATAACCGTAAACCTACTGCCTTTTCCAACTTCACTTTCAAGTTCTATAGTTCCATCAAATCCCAAAACTATATGTTTTACTATAGCAAGTCCCAATCCAGTTCCTCCTGCACTTCTAGATCTAGCTTTATCCACTCTATAAAATCTTTCGAATAACCTTTCCTGATGTTTTTTTGAAATCCCAACTCCGTTGTCTTCCACAGAGATTAAATAGTTGCCATCACTAAAATCTGTGCTAACCTTAACTATTCCTCCATTATCAGTATATTTTATTGCATTATCTATTAAATTTATAACCATCTGCTTAAACCTATCCTCATCCCCCCATATGTTTGGTACTTCACATAGTGTTTTTTGAATTTCTATATGTTTTTTTTCTGCAGAAGCCTTCATCATACAGCATATATCTTCTATTATGCGATTTGCTTCTATTATTACAGATTCATCCATTTCGTTGTTTTCTATATGTGACAGTGTCAAAATATCATTTATCAATCTGGTGAGTCTATCCGCCTCATCATCTATTATATTTAAAAATTTATTCTTATCTTCTTTATCTTCCACGTATTTCAATGTTTCCGCAAATCCTTTTATGGAAGTAAGAGGTGTTTTCAGCTCATGAGAAACATTGGCTACAAATTGGGATCTCATATTCTCTAATTTTTTTATATCGGTTATATCCTGTACTACTGCTACTTTCCCTATTCTTTTACTTCCATTAATAATGTAGGCTCTTTTTATCCTTAAACTTTTTTCTCTAGGCCAGAGTATTTTAATTTCCCTGTAATTGTCCTCTTCACTTTTAAATATGTCCTCCAATTCAAAATCCCTTATTTCATCCATTAGTTCTTCTCCTATTATGTCTTTGTGGATTCCAAATATCCTCTTTGCATAGGGATTCATCATTATTATCCTGTACTCCATATCCACAGCTATTACGCCGCTGTCCATACTCTTAAGTATGGCCTCCAGCTTATTATGCTTATCCACTGAATCCTCTAGTGTAATCTGGAGTTTATCAGCCATATTGTTGAAAGTTTTAGCAAGCTGTCCTATCTCATCATTGGATTTAATTCTCACCCTGTTGTCAAAATTTCCACTAGCTATACTGGAAGTAGTGTGCTGAAGTTTTTCAATAGGTCTGACTATTGATTTTGAAAGTTTTTCAGCAAATAGCAGCGAAACCAATACGGAAAAAATCATTATAATTATATAATATTTAAGATAATTACCCTCAAACCCTTTAATTGCCTGCATCGTAAGTGCACTTCGTATTACGTATCCATCTCCAAATACGGTGGCAAAATACAGTGTTTTCTTATTTGTAGTATCACTGAGTCTAATATCATAACCTGTTCCATTTCTTCTGGCTTCCTGTATTTCTTTTCTTGAATTGTGATTACCCATATTTTCCTCTGAAGCTACTGAATCACTAATCACTTTTCCACTTTTATCTATAAGAGTTTCTCTTATAATTGTATTTTTAAATTTTTTTGTAGAAAAACTGCTTTTATTCTCTGATGGTTCATGTTTTATTACATCTATTATAATTTGATTATTTAATTTTAAAGTTTGTTCCATATTTTCAATATACTCACGATTTTCAATAACTATAAACAATAAGGTGGTTATAAGCATACTAAATATAAGGGTGCACAACATGGAGAACATTAATTTTTTCTTCATTTTATCACCATCACCACTTATTCCTCTGAATTGAATCTATAACCAATTCCACGAATGGTTTCTATATATTTAGGCTTGCCATCCAAGTCCTCTATTTTCTGTCTCAGATGTCTTATATGCACATCTATAGTTCTAGTTTCTCCAACATATTCATATCCCCATACCTTATCCAGCAAAAAATCCCTGGTCATAACTCTCCCCTTGTTTTCTATGAGTATTTTTAAAAGTTCAAATTCCTTCAGCGTTAACTCCACTTTATCCCTATTCTTGATAACTTCATGCTTTTCAAAATCTATACTTATATTTCCAAACCTATAGTTTTTATCTACGGTCTTTATGTCAGTTCGCCTGAGAACGGCTTTAACTCTAGCTATGAGCTCTCTTATAGAAAAGGGTTTTGTTATATAATCATCTGCTCCCAGTTCAAGACCCAATACTCTGTCAAACTCCTCTCCTCTGGCAGTTATCATTATTATAGGTGTGGAAGATATGGCACCACTGTCCCTTCTTATTTCTTTACAAACCTCATAACCATCTAACTCCGGAAGCATAACATCCAGCAAAATGAGATCAGGTTTTTCTTCTTTTGCAATCTTTAGTCCATTTAATCCATCACCTGCCACAATAGCCTTATATCCATTCTTTTTAAGATTAAATCCAATGAGTTCACAAATATGTTCTTCATCATCTACTATCAATATTTTTTTCTGTGACATAATATTACACCTCCATGATACAGTTAATGATTAATAATCAACTGCATTGTACAACTGTTAGGCTTATTCAGCAAGTGGATTCAAATAAATAAATGAAAACATTCTTCCCGTATTTTTATCTCTTCTGTAAGAATATAATTGGAATTCACCATCACATACCGTACAAATATCCAGATAATTTATATTTTTTTCTTTAACTCCTTTTTCCTGCAATTGATATAATATGCACTTTTTCAAATCTAAATTTCTACCCTCAGATATATCTTTGCCTCTGTAAAAAGATGAATTTTTAAATTTATCTATCAATTCTTCTCCCACCTCGTAACAACAACTGTGAATATGAGGTCCTACACATACCTGCAAATTCTCCGGTTTACTTTTAAAATCTCTTTGAAGCTTTTCAATTGCTTTAGAAACAATGCATGCTAGTGTTCCCTTCCATCCACTGTGAACTGCAGCTATTACTTTTTCTTTTTTATCATATATAAGTACTGGAACACAATCCGCATTAAAAACTCCGACAGCTGTATATGGCTTATTTGTAATTATACCATCTCCATCCTCCATCTCATTATTGTAATCAATAACTTTACATCCATGAACCTGATTCAAATACCCTACATTCTTTAATTCAAACCAGTTTTTTAGGTTTTCAATATTTCTTTTTCCTGAATTTTCTGCTTTATTAAAATTCAAATTATTTTTAGCTGTCGAAAATACTGCTTTTGCTCCTTGAAAATCTACACTTATAAATTCATATGGTCCAATTGCAAATTTTTTCATATTATCCTCCAAATTAATTTTATTCGAAGGCTGCCATTGCTAACATCCCCAACTTCGTAAAGTGGGGGATAAGCACTGCTGCCTCTGGATACGTTCTTCCCCTAAAGGATAACGTATTCTAAGTGCTAAAGACACTAAGAATACTGTTAATAAGGTTCAGGTACAAAATCATTCCCTATGAGTAAAATCCACCTGAATCTAAGAATTACTTTATGTAAAAATACTTTAAATATATTTTAACATCATTTAATGATAACTGGAAATATATTTAAAAACTTAACCTTTTCAACTTAAATTTAACATAAATAAAATGATATGCATGTGCATACCATTTTATTTATTGGAAATAAGATTTTTTATCTCTTCCATAAAAGTATTTATATCTTTGAATTGTCTGTAAACAGATGCGAATCTTACATAAGATACTTCATCCACCTTTTTTAAGCTCTCCATAATCATTTCTCCTATTTCAGAAGAACTTATCTCCGTAAGCATTTTATTATTTATTTTTTTCTCCACTTCATCTGCTATGCTCTCAATTTGTTTTCTTGAAACAGGTCGCTTTTGACATGCCTTTATAAGTCCGTTCAATATTTTATTTCTATCAAAATACTCTCTATTCATATCTTTCTTTATGACTAACAATGGTACATTTTCAATTTTTTCATAAGTAGTATATCTTTTATTACAGTTTAAACACTCTCTTCGTCTCCTTATAGCCATATCATCATCTGTAGATCTAGAGTCCACTACCTTACTTTCTCCATATCCACAATAAGGGCATTTCACCTTAATTCACGTCCTTTGTATAATATAATATATAAGTAATTATACACCTTTTTGCTGAAGATTCTACTATTTATTTTAATTATTGCAATTTACACTATGATTTTATTTAGATAATACAGAATTTTTTTAAACTTTATCTGCCAATTTTTCTCCATCTATTAAAATTACATCCACCCCTATTTTTTTTATATTTTCCCAGGGTACTTCTATATCTTCATTTTTGCTAAATAAGGATATTTTAGAAGTCTGAGAAGGCAAAACAACAGATATTATTCTATGTTCGTCACAGTCTATCTTTAAATCCTTTATAAACCCCAATTTTGTACCAGTGTTTACATCTATAATTTCCATATCTTTTAAATTAGTTAAGGAAAATAAATCACCTTCCATATCCATATATGTACACCCCTCCATCCTTTTTTATAAAACACAAAAATTCAATTTAATATATCTTTAGCTCTTATATATAATTCCTCATGTGCCTTAATGCAGTCTTTTCCAGCCTAGATACTTGAGCTTGAGATATTCCTATTTCATCTGCCACCTCCATTTGAGTTCTCCCATCAAAAAATCTCAAATTAAGAATCAATTTTTCCCTATTGTTTAATTTTTTCATAGCTTCCTTTATAGCTATATTTTCAAGCCAATTTTCATCTACATTTTTAGTATCACTTATCTGATCCATTACATAAATGGCATCTCCTCCATCATGATATATGGGTTCAAATAAAGATACCGGATCCTGAATTGCATCTAATGCAAATACCACCTCTTCTCTAGGTATTTGTAATTCCTTAGCTATTTGAGATATAGTTGGTTCCTTGTTATTTTCTCTTATTAATCTATCTCTAACTTGAAGTGCTCTATAGGCAATGTCTCTAAGTGATCTACTTACTCTTATTGAGTTGTTGTCCCTCAAGTATCTTCTTATCTCACCTATAATCATAGGAACCGCATAAGTTGAAAATTTAACATTTTGACTTAAATCAAAGTTGTCAATAGCTTTCATAAGTCCTATACATCCTACTTGAAATAGATCATCTACATTTTCTCCCCTATTGTTAAACCTCTGTATTACACTTAACACCAATCTTAAATTGCCTTTTATAAATTTTTCTCTAGCACTATTGTCTCCTTGCTGCATTTTTATTAAAAGCTCTTTCATTTCCTTTCCTTTTAGAACTGGCAATTTTGATGTATTTACGCCACAAATCTCAACCTTATTAATTATCATGTAATCAGCCCCTTTAGAATATATAGCATTTTAAGTATTTACTAAGAGGCCAGATTTTATACTAAAGACAACCTTATAACATTTTATTTATTTCTTTTTTTAGTCTTTTTATTATTCTCTTTTCAAGTCTGGAAATATAGGACTGTGATATACCAAGTAAATCTGCAACTTCCCTTTGTGTTCTTTCTTTTTTGCCGTTCAATCCAAATCTCAAATTTACTATTTCCTTTTCCCTGTCACTTAATTTTTTCATGGCAATAACTAAAAGTTGTTTATCTACCTCATCTTCTATAAAATTATATACCACATCATTATCAGTGCCTAAAATATCAGAAAGCAGTAACTCATTACCATCCCAGTCCACGTTTAAAGGTTCATAAAAAGAAATTTCCGCCTTTACCTTGCTGTTTCTTCTCAAATACATAAGTATTTCATTTTCTATACATCGGGATGCATAAGTAGCTAATTTTATTTTTTTTTCAGGATTAAAGGTATTTACTGCTTTTATAAGTCCTATAGCTCCCACTGACACCAGATCTTCCACATTTACCCCTGTGTTTTCAAACTTTCTGGCTATGTAAACTACTAATCGCAGATTTCTTTCTATAAGCGTAGACCTTACCTTTTCATCTCCTGAAACCAATTTTGAAACCAATTCTTCTTCTTCCTTTTTACTTAGAGGCGGTGGCAGTACATCATTACCACCTATATAATATATATCTCTTATTACAAATTTAAATTTTACCAGTATCCTGTTCAATAACATTTTTAACTTAAGCATAATTATCCTCCACTATCAATTGTTTTTTACTATTTATATAATTGTGAACATTACATTACTCCTCTGGACAAAAGAGCATGATAATCACCAAGTTTACTTAATTTTTCTTGACAAATGGCAATTATAACTTCCCTGTATTTAACTTCCTTTCCCAGATCTATTTTTATTACATCGGGTTTAAAACCTTGAAGTTTTCCACACTCACCATTTATAACCCTATAAGGTATATAGAATTCACATACCCCTTCTAAATTTATATTTTCAAGTACAGATTTTTCAACTATTATTACTGGTAAATTAGTTACTGGTTCCCTAAGCTCATTTCCAGTATCCAGGAAAGCCTTAACGGTTTCGCATTTATTTTTGAATACAATATCCACATTGTAAACTAGTGTATACAAGCTATTCCTATCTTTGGCATAAACCACTAATCTGTCAATAGTTATATACAATATCATAAGTGAAATAAAAAGCCATTGATATGGAAAATTGATTATAATAGGGCCATCCACGTAAGAATATATGCTATATTGAATAAATATACATAATCCCGCCAGCAGCATTGAATAGAGAATAAATACCGATAATATTTTCAGATTAACCATAAAACCTCTATTGCCAAAAGAAACATAAACCAATACAATTGAAACTATGATTTTGAAATAAAAGGCGGAAAACAAGCTTAAACTTGGGCAAACTAACGTAATTGTATAAATACTCCCTATGGCTGCTGCTAAAAACATAAATCCAAATCTCATTTTTAATTTGAGAGTTCTGCCAGTAATATATAACAAGAAAAAATCAACTGTTAAATTTATTAAGATTAGCAAGTCTATATATACAACCAAATATGCAATCACCTCCACCCTTATTTCCTGTTATTTGCTTTTATTATATACCTATGCATTTCAAAATTTTGTCATTTTTTAATTTCTGCCAATATTTTTATCTTCTATAATATGTCACAAAATTTCCTTTTATTCCTATTATGATTTTCACCACTTGAAATTTTCAGCTAAATAAAAAAATTCACAGCTGACATTGATTGCCAGCTGTGAATTTCTCACTTTTTCTGCCTTCTTAAGAAAGCAGGTATTTCCAGATTATTCTCATTAAATTTTTCATATTCTACAGAAGCAGCTGCTTCATTTCTACTATCTCTTATACCCATAGGTTTAGAGACATTTGCATCTGTTTTCGAAGATGTCTCTCTTTTGACCTCTCCTTTATCTGATTCAAAACCCGTTGCTATTACAGTAATCCTTATTTCATCCTTTATATCCTCATCTATGACAGCTCCAAAAATTATGTTTGCATCAGGATCTGCCGCTTCTTGAACTATTTCAGCAGCTTCATTTATTTCCAATAACCCAAGATCCTGCCCGCCGGTTATATTTAAAAGCACCCCTGTAGCACCAACTATTGAAGTTTCGAGCAGAGGACTTGATATTGCCTGTTTTGCCGCATCTTGAGCCCTGTTATCACCATTTCCCTTGCCTACACCCATGTGTGCAAGACCTTTATCTATCATAATTGTTCTTACGTCTGCAAAGTCCAGATTTACAAGTCCAGGTATAGTAATTAGATCTGATATACCTTGTACACCTTGTCTTAAAACATCATCGGCAAATTTAAAAGATTCCATTAAAGTGGTTTTTTTATCCACTACGGAAAGAAGTCTTTCATTTGGAATGGTAACCAATGTATCTACTTTTTCCTTCAAATTTTTTATTCCCATTTCTGCATGCAGCATTCTCTTTCTGCCTTCAAAGGGGAAAGGTTTGGTAACTACACCTACAGTAAGTATTCCCATAGATTTAGCCAGCTCTGCAATTATAGGTGCTGCTCCGGTACCAGTTCCTCCACCCATGCCAGCTGTAATAAATACCATATCTGCTCCCTTTATAGCCTGAGATATTTCATCTTTATTTTCTTCTGCAGCCTTCTGTCCTATCTCTGGATTAGCCCCTGCCCCAAGACCCTTGGTAAGTTTATCTCCTATCTGTATTTTTTGTGATGCCTGTGAAAGCATCAGTGCCTGTTTATCTGTATTTATAGCTATAAATTCAACATTTTTTAATCCTTCTTTTATCATTCTATTTACAGCATTGTTTCCTCCGCCACCACATCCTATTACTTTTATCTGAGCAAACTGTTGAACATCAACATCGAAATCTAACATAATACCTCTACCTCCTTTATTAAAAAAAATCCGTAAAAAAATCTTTTATTTTTGATATAAATCTATTGCTCTTATCTTCCTTTTTCGTTTCTTCTTCATCTTCAATTATTTTTTTATAGTCAGGTAAATTATCATTTTTAGTTGGATTCATATCCATGGTATTTTTAAGTTTCATAGAATTGGAAACATCCCTTACTACTCCAACTGCTGTAGCATACAATGGACTTGCCGCTCCTATGTACTTAGGGATTCCAATTCTTACAGGTTTTCCCAGAATACTTTTGCCAATCTCCACTACACCATTTATCGGTGCCATACCACCACCCACCATAACTACTCCGGAAAGCTTGTCAAAATACTCAGATAATCTTATTTCTTTATTTATTAATAAAAATAACTCCTCAACCCTAGCTTCTATAACTTGATTTAAGATATTGTAATCAACCTTTACCTTATTATTATAATTAGCATTTATCTCTATTTTAAAATTATCCTTAAGTGAATCTGAGCCAACACTTCCATACTTTATCTTAAGCTTTTCTGCTTCTGAAACAGGAATTTTGAGGCACACCGCAATATCATTGGTTATAATATTTCCACCTAAAGGTAAAGTGCTTACACTTCTTAAATCTCCACCTTCATAAACATAAATGTTTATGGATTCTGAACCAATATCCATAAGAACTATACCTCTTTGAATTTCTTCTTCTTTCAATACTACACCGGATATAGCTATAGGCTCAAATACTACTCCAAGTACTCTTATTCCAGCCTTATTTACACTTTTAAAAATATTATTTACTACAGTTGATTGGGCAAGTATTATCTGTGCATCTACCTCTAATCTTAACCCGCTCATACCTATAGGATCTTTTATTTTATCATAGCCGTCAATTATGTACTGTTGAGGTATTACCCCTATTATTTCTTTATCGTTGGGAATCGTAATTATTTTAGATGCTTTTAAAACTCTTTTTACATCATTTTTCTTTATCTCACGATCTTCTGAAGATACTGCAACTACCCCCTTATTCCAAATAAGCTCACTTATTCCCCCTGGTAGAGATATATAGGCTTCAGTTATTTTCGTGTCCACCATTCTTTCCAGTGAACTTACACATTCTTTTATAGATTCTGATGTACTATCTATATCTACAACTATTCCTCTTTTTACACCACTACACTTTGAAGAAGTTATGCCCATTATCTGTACTTCAGCATGTTTGTCCATTTTTCCAGCAGCAGCACAAATATTAGAGGAACCTATATCTATACCGACTATATATTCATTCATTAAAATATTTCCCTCCTTTGTATAAAGAGAACCATTAAAAATATATATTCCACAAAAAGTCTAATTTTCCTCTTATATTTTATCACATTTCAATAAAATCTCAAATACAGTTAAATAATATTGATTTATTCTTTCTATAACATAAAATAAAAGGAAAAGACTTACAGTCCTTCCCTTGATAAAATCCATTTATTTTTAATTAGCTTTTTCCAAATCTTTTATCTTTATACTTCGGCTATGAATAGTATGATTCCACTCCTTGTTATTTTTACCTATTATACCTAGAAGTGAAATTGGGAACCAAGTAATAGCATACAATGGATAGAATATGTAATACACAAATGTTCTAAAATCCAATTTTTTCTCCAAAATCAATATAAAAGGAGTATATACAAATTGCAGTATTGAAAGTAATACCACTGCTACCGTAAACAAATTAAAATTTATAGAATATATTATTGTGTTAAAATTAGATATCAAATTGAATGTTTTCATCATATATTGAACTCCACCGCTTATAGCTGAAATTCCTATAAGCACAGTTATTATGGGTTGAATGCTGTAAAGGGCACAATCCATCAATATAAAGTTACAGTTCCTTGCGGATTTTTTAATAAGTTTAAAAAAATATCTGCTGGATACATCTGTAAATCCCTGCATCCATCTTTTCCTCTGATTCCACGATTGTGAAAGGGTAAGTGGCTTTTCATCATATATTATAGCATCATGAGCCCAACCCACCTTATATCCATGTAATACTAGCTTGCAGGTAAATTCCAAATCTTCCGTAAGACATGTAGCACCCCAACCTAGTTTCTTCAAAATGTCCGTATCTATGGAAAAACCCGTTCCCCCCAATTGAGCTGATAGTCCTAAATTGCTCCTGGCCAGCTGAAACATTCTATTATTGGTCCAAAATGCTATTGAATAACTGCCTGTAATCCAAGTATCACCAGGATTTTTGCTGTCTAGATAACCTTGAACAACTTTATATCCCTTGGAAAGTTGCTTATTCATTTCTTTTAAAAAGTTTTTGTGAACAAGATTATCTGCATCAAATATTACAACATCATCATATTTTTTTTTCATATTAAAAATTTTATCAAACATCCACTCAAGTGCATACCCCTTGCCACGTTTTCCTATGCTATTTCTTTCATACACATAAGCTCCCTTTTTTCTTGCTTTCAACGCAGTTTTATCTGTGCAATTATCGGCAATTACAAAAATATCATATAATTTTTTAGGATAATCCAGTCTTTTTAAACTCTCTATAATATCACCAATTACAATCTCTTCATTGTGAGCTGCTATAATCAATGCAAAACTTCTTTTTGGTTTTGTCTCTTTAGTATCCTTTTTTCTAAGTATGCCAAAAAATGATATGCATAAGTAATACATTGATATTATATAAACTGTATAGGTTAAAACACGAGAGACATCATGAATTAATTCTTTGAAAATGCTCACTTTAATCCCCCCTAATTCAAGGCTATTTTAGCACAAATAAAATTTAATTACTATAGCAATTTAAAATAATACACAAAAAGGGATAGAACTCAACACTCTATCCCTTTACATTTAATTCTATAGAGAAATTATTCTAGCAAGCATATTGTTGTCAATAGCATAGGCCATGGCAGACTCATAGGATATGAGCCCATTTTTATAAAGCTCCGCCAGTGACATATCCATAGTCTTCATTCCATATTTTGCTCCAGTTTGCATTGAAGATTCTATCTGGTGGGTTTTCCCCTCTCTTATCATATTTTTAATAGCTGTAGTTGCAATCATAATTTCAATTGCCGGTATTCTGCCTTTACCATCCAACTTAGGTATGAGCTGTTGGCATATTACGCCCTTTAGTACCGCTGCCAACTGTATTTTTACCTGCTGCTGTTGATAAGGTGGAAATACATCTACAATCCTATCTATGGTCTTAGCAGTACCTATGGTATGTAAAGTTGAAAATACTAAGTGTCCTGTTTCAGCTGCAGTAAGGGTAATAGCTATGGTTTCAAGATCCCTCATTTCTCCCACCAAAATCACATCTGGATCTTCCCTAAGCACCGATTTTAATGCATTGGCATAGCTTAAAGAGTCCTTGCCTATTTCCCTTTGATTTATTATGGATTTATTATGTTTATGTAAATATTCTATTGGATCTTCAAGAGTTATTATATTTGCAGCTCTAGTAAAATTGATCTCATTTATCATAGCTGCCAAGGTAGTGCTTTTTCCTGAGCCTGTAGCTCCTGTTACTAAAATTAATCCCCTTTTACAATCTAAAAGTTTTTTTACTCCATCTGGAAGCTTGAGGTCATTTAAAGTAGGTATTTTTAAGCCTATAACCCTTATTGCAACAGCACAACTCCCCCTTTGTTTAAATAGGTTTACTCTAAATCTTCCAAGTCCCGATATGGAAAAAGATCTATCGACCTCTCCAATCTTATTGTATCTTTCATAATCTTCTTCTAATATTTCCCTGGCAAATTTTTCAGTATCTGCCGGTTGAAGTTTTTCTTTTCCCAATCTCTTAAGTTCACCATTTACTCTTATGACTGGAGGTGTCCCAACTGTTAGATGTAAATCCGATGCATTTTCTTTAATAGTTTCTTTTAATAGATCTTGCAGTACTACCATTTTAAGATCCCCTTTCTCAGGCATTTATTCCCAAATAAATCCTACTTTTAAATAAGGTTTATCATTTCAATTTGAATCAGGAATAAAATTTTCTATGTAAAGCTCTCCTTATCTATATTCGTCATCTATCTTTTATCTTTTATATATATTTCTATTTTAATGAAAATTATTTAATAAATTCAGAACTTCCATTATAGAATTAAAAATTATGCAATTGAAAAATATTATAAATTCCATGTACATACCAATTATAAATTTACTAGAACATTTTATAAATCAAAATACAATGACATATACCATGGAATTTATTAAAAGTTTTATCTTTATATTTGCTGCTAAAATTATTTTGTCCAATAATTTAATTCTTTGTATAGCTTCTTCAAGGCCTTTTTCTCAATTCTTGATACATAGGATCTGGATATTCCAAGTATTTTTGCTATTTCCCTTTGAGTCCTGGGCTTTCCCTCTAAAAGCCCATATCTCATTTCTACAACACTCTTTTCCCTCTGGGATAAACATGTATTTATTTTAGAATACAATTTTTTCACCTGTATTTTTTGTTCTACGATTTCAATTATAGAATCCTCATCGCTGCTCAGAACATCCATTAAAGATATTTCATTTCCCTCTTTATCCACGCCTATTGGATCTTGCAGATACACTTCATTTCTGATTTTTTTATTATTTCTTATAAGCATTAGTATTTCATTTTCTATACATTTTGCCGCATATGTTGCCAACCTAGTTCCTTTGGAACCGTCAAAAGAGTCTATTGCTTTGATTAGTCCCACAGTTCCAATAGAAATTAAATCATCCACTTCTTTTCCAGGATATGAATACTTTTTTACAATATGTGCTACCAGTCTTAAATTTCTCTCCACTAAAATACTTTTAGCAAGTAAATCCCCTTCTTTTAATTTTCTTAAATAATATGCTTCTTCTTCATCACTTAGAGGTTGCGGAAATGAGTTATTATTTGTGACATAAGCTGTCATAAATACTACATTCCCAATAATATCTAATAAGTAACTTGTTATAAACACGGGCTGCTCCTCCTAATAGTGCTTATTAATATACTATGAGCAGCTTTTTCAAAAAGTGCATATATAAATAAATTTAATTAACTTTTCATAAACAACAGACAATTTTAATTCAAGTATTGTTGTGTATTTAGGACTATATCTTTAAAAATTGGAGCCGCAGTATTTCCGCCGCTTTCACTATCTTTATTTATATCCTTAACAAATACAACCATGGAATAATACTTCCCGTTTGACTTGAAAAATCCCACAAACCATCCATCGGAGTGTTCTTCTGCAGATTTATTTTTACCTGTCAATTCTATTCTCTGGGTGCTTCCAGTTTTTCCTCCTACTTCCATGCCATCTATATAAGCAGATTTTCCCGTACCATTTTTTACTACATTTATCATCTGCTTTTTCATTTCCTGAGCCGTAGATTTTTTTATTACAGAATTACTCGTGGTATCCAATTTCTCTATGGTACTATTTTTATCATCTACATAGGCATCCAATATATATGGTTTTACATATACTCCATTATTTATCACTGTATTTGGTATACTGATAGCTTCTATTGGAGTTATCCTAATATTTTGTCCTATAGCTGCAAGAGATAAGCTTCCATCAGCATAACTTGGGGTTTTCACCTCAAACATCCCTGTCTTCTCACTGTCTAAGTTCAAAGCTGTTTGAAATAATCCCTGTTTTCTTGCATTATCATAAAAATTATTAAATCCCACTTTATTTCCTATTTGGGCAAATGCATCGTTGCAGGATATGGTCAATGCTTCTTCCGGCGTCAAAGTACCATGTGATTCATTTTTTTCCTCATATAGCCCTTTGCATGTAAATTTATCATTTACGCTTATACTCCCTTCATCAAGGCCTGCTTCTTCTACTATAACTTTAAATATGGAGCCTGGGAAAAAGCCATGATTAGTTGCAACCCCCATATTTACATTGGGTTTACTGTCATCTTTTTGTACAAGAGCCTTTATTTTACCCGTATCTGCCTCCATCAAAACTACACCTATTTGACTAAAATTCTTATTTTCACTATTATTTAATATTTCTTTTATCTTGCTTTCTATATTTTTATCCACAGTCAATCTTACATTTACATTATTTCCAGGATAATTTACCTTTTTATCTATTATCTTTCCATCTACATCTCTTTCAAACACAACCTGAGGTTTCTCATTATCCTTTGTCTTTTCATATATCTGCATTTCCAAAGAGTTTTTATTTTTCATTTGATTATTATCAGTTCTCTTGGAATTTGCAAGCAGATTTTCTATACTCCATATTCCAGTCTTGTTTATGGGAGAATATATATATGTATAAACTCCATTTATTCCACTTATATCTTTCAATTTATTATAGGTACTGACATCTACTTCATAATATAATTTTTCACTGCTATTTAATGCTCCAACTTTAGATAAATCATAATCACTGTTATAATTTCTAAGGGTATAAATTAAAGTAAGCATCTTCTCTGAATCCACATTTTCATTGTCTTTTAAAAATACACTGGGTGATATTACCACATAGTATTTTTTATCATAGCTCATAAGCTGTTTTCCACTACAATCATATAAGATATAGTTTGCATCAGTTAAGTCCTCTTTATAAGAATACTGTGAATCTGCCATTACACTTAATTTATTACTTCCAAAATACTGTAATTTTATTATTTTAAAATACAATACGGAAAATATTAAAATAATTATTGAAAATAGAATATATTGTCTTTTTTTTATTGTATTTCTATTTATCTTTAACATAAAAAACACCTCATCTAGACTAATTTCTATCCAAAATAAGGCATTTTATTCAGCGAGTTATAATTTTATTGTCTTTGTTCATATATTTTTAGGTTTTATCAACATATCACCTTTTTTTAACCCTCTATTTACTACAGCAGTAAATATCATTTGGGCGACAGGAGCAGATTCTATGTTTTCTCCCTCTTCATTTTTCATATTGTTCAAATATATGTTAAAGTTATCTCCCTTTGGACTAACTACCTCTACAATATCTCCACTAAACACTTTATTCCTCTGTTCCACAACCACTATGCCTGTTTTATTATCATAACTTTTCACTATGCCAACTATATCATAATCTCTTATATAAGAGGAATTTTCATAAATCTGACTATCAGTATCTCCAAAATAAAATCCTGTAAAATAAGTCCTGTGACTTGCCTTCATCAAATCCTCCAACCATTTCTTTTCAAACACATATGAATCAGGATTTTCAAAATAGGAATCCATTGCCCTTCTATAGGCCTTAACTACAGTAGCCACATAATATGCACTTTTCATTCTTCCTTCTATCTTAAAAGAATTTATACCAGACTCTATTAATTCCGGAATATGCTCTATCATGCAGAGATCCTTGGAGTTTAATATATAATCCCCATCTGCATCTTCAAACACAGGGAAATACTCTCCTGGTCTTTTTTCTTCCATTAAATAATACTTGTATCGACAGGGCTGGGCGCACTGACCCCTATTGGAATCTCTTCCTGTCATATAGTTTGAAAGCATACACCTTCCTGAATAAGACATGCACATTGCTCCATGAACAAAGGCTTCTATTTCACAGTCCTCCGGCAAATGGTGCCTTATCTGTTTTATCTCTTTAAGTGAAAGTTCTCTTGCAAGAACTATTCTCTTTATACCCTGCTTATACCAAAATCTAGCAGACATCCAGTTTACATTATTGCTTTGAGTGCTTAAATGTAATTCCAAATCCGGTACAACTTCCCTTGCAGTCATTATTATCCCTGGATCTGACACAATTATTCCATCCACACCTAATTTATATAATTTTTTCAAATACTCTTCCAAGCCCTCTAAATCATCATTATGTGGAAATACATTTACAGTTACAAATACTTTTTTTTCTCTTTCATGAACATACTTTATCCCTTCTATAAGTTCATAATCTGTAAAATTATCTGCAAATGCCCTTAAATTAAGCCTGCTTCCTCCCAGATAGACTGCATCTGCTCCAAAGTTCACAGCAGTCTTTAACTTCTCCAGGTTGCCTGCAGGTGCCAATAGCTCTGGTTTTTTCATTTCAACTCCTCCTCATAGTAACAGCTATGCCATCTCCCATAGGTATAATTGAAGTTATAAATTTATTATGGTCAGATATGATATTTAAGTATTCTCTCATTCTCTTCACTATAGTTATTTTTCTTTTCTCCACCAGCTCATCTGACGCAACCATTCCCCTAAATAATGTATTATCTGCCACTATTATACCTTCTTCATCTAAAAGTTTTAAACAATAAGGTAAAAAATGATTATAATGTGCCTTTCCTGCATCTATAAATATAAAATCAAATTGTCCCTCTATATTTTTAAGTACCTCCAAACAATCTCCTTCAATAATATCTATGCACTGCTGAAATTCATATTTTTTTATATTTTTTCTGGCAATTTCGACCATATTTCTATCTCTTTCAACAGTAGTTATATGATTTTTTTTATTAGAGCTCAAACTCATTAAAATAGCAGAGTATCCAATGGCAGTTCCCAATTCAAGAACCCTTAATGGTTTTTTTACATTTATCATAAGCTCCAAAAATCCTGCTGTTTCTCTTTGCACTATAGGTATGGAATTTTTAAGTGCATACTCTTCCATCTCTCCTAATATTCCCTGATGATCACACATTAAAGATTCTATATATTCTTTTATATATTCATGCTCAACCCCACTCATTTTTACCTCCAAAAAAGTTATTCCCCCTGGGTAATTTTTTTAACATCTAAAAACTTTTCATTACTATCTGTAAAAAAATGAGTTCCGTCATTTTTAGAAACAAAATAAAGATAATTAGTTTTATCTGGATTTACAGCTGCCGTAATGCATCCTCTTCCTGGATTGGATATAGGGCCTTCAGGAAGGCCATTTACCTTATAGGTATTATAAGGAGAACTTACCTGTAAGTCTTTATAATACACCTTATCCTTGTGTACACCCAATGCATACAATACCGTAGCACAGGATTGAAGCTTCATATTCTTATTTAACCTGTTATAAAATACCGAAGCTGCTTTTCCTCTTTCCTCAGGCTTTTTCACTTCTTTTTCCACTATAGAAGCCATAATTATAACTCTGTCCATATCCTGGCCTTTTAACTGCTTCCCAGTATTTTTCTGTATTTCATCCATAACTTGAGAAAACCTATTTAACATTACCTGAATTATATATTCTCCACTACTTCCCTTTAAAAAATTATATGTATCTGGAAATAGATATCCTTCCAGGGCATACCTTCTCTGTGAATCCTTTTTTATAAAATTCGGAAGTTTATATTCTTTACAACTTTTTATAAAATCCGAGCTAGTTATTACTCCACTTTTTTCTAATGCATTTCCTATTTGTTCTATATCATATCCCTCAGGTATTATGACCTTTACAGGTCTGTCATCCGTAATTCCCTTCTCCAAATACATGGCAAAGTTATCCAAATTTATATTTTTTGAAAAAGAATATGTCCCTGGCTTTACCTCAGTATTGCCAAAATGTTTATTTGCGTACCATTTTAGTATAAGTGGACTTTTTATTAATTTGTCAGCATTTAAATTATCTATAACTTGCCCTAAGCTTTCCCTTTGTTTTACATGAAAACTTACTTCTTTTTCATTGAATTTAAGTGGATATCTTATATTTTGAAAGCAAAAATATAAGATACCACCAATTAATATAATTAAAGCCAAACTGCAGAGTAAAAAAATACTTTTTTTTAAGTCTCTTTTCACCACCAACAACCCTTTCTATTTTCTTCTCATGGCCTTTTTTCTCAAATCTGTATTTAATATTTTTTTTCTCATTCTTATACTCTTGGGAGTAATCTCCACCAATTCATCTGAGGCTATAAATTCCAATGACTTTTCCAGACTCATTTCAGTTACAGGAACTAATTTTAATGAATCATCAGCTCCTGATGATCTTGTATTTGACAGATGTTTTTTCTTACATACATTTACTTCTATATCATCTGCCCTTGAACATTCACCAGCTATCATTCCCTCATATACTTCCACTCCTGGTCCTATAAATAAAATTCCTCTTTCCTGAGCGTTAAAAAGTCCATAAGTTATAGATACTCCTGGTTCAAACACTACAAGTGATCCCCTTGTTCTTCCTGGTATTTCTCCCTTGTATTCTTCATATCCATCCAGTACATGATTCATTATGCCATTACCCTTAGTATCAGTCATAAATTCATTTCTAAATCCAATAAGTCCTCTAGAGGGTATTCTGAATTCCAATCTGGTATATCCATTTACCGCTGAAGTCATATTTACCATTTCAGCTTTTCTCGGTCCCAGTTTTTCCATAACCACGCCCATAAATTCTTCAGGTACATCTATAGTAAGGTATTCAATTGGTTCTAATTTTTTTCCATCTCTTTCTTTAAATATAACTGTTGGCTTGGAAACTTGAAATTCATAGCCTTCTCTTCTCATAGTTTCTATTAAAACCGAAAGATGAAGCTCCCCTCTTCCACTTACTTTAAAGCAATCCGCTGAATCAGTTTCTTCTACTTTAAGTGCTACATTGGTTTCTAATTCCTTTTTTAGTCTATCTCTCAGATGCCTTGAAGTTACAAAATCTCCTTCTTTACCTGCAAATGGTGAATCATTTACCATAAAGTTCATGGTCAATGTAGGTTCATCTATAGCTACAAAAGGAAGAGCTTCTGGTCTTGAAGCATCAGCTATAGTTTCACCTATATTTATATCAGGAATCCCTGAAACTGCTACTATATCACCCAATTTTGCACTATCTACCTCTTCTTTTTTCAAGCCATTATACAAATAAAGGTTGGATACCTTCACGTTTTCTACTTTATTTCCTTTTCTTATGAGTACAACTGGTTCATTTTTCTTTATACTTCCTCTTGTTATTTTGCCGACGCCTATCCTGCCTACATATTCATTGTGATCTATAGTTGTTATGAGAAGCTGCAGTGGCATATCCAAATAACCCTGAGGTGCCGAAACATTTTTTATTATGGTATCAAAAAGAGGTTCCATAGTAGTAGATTTATCTTCCATCTCTTTTTTAGCAAATCCTGCCTTTGCCGAACAGTATACTACACTGAAATCCAACTGTTCATCACTAGCTCCCAATTCTACAAACAGATCAAATACCTCGTCTAAAACCTCAGATGGTCTTGCATCTGGTTTATCTATTTTATTTATTACAACTATTGGTTTTAGTTTTAATTCCAATGCCTTTTTCAAAACAAATTTTGTCTGTGGCATTGGTCCTTCAGCAGCATCTACCACCAATAGAACACTGTCTACCATTTCAAGTACACGCTCTACTTCTCCGCCAAAATCCGCATGACCCGGCGTATCTACAATATTGATTTTAATCCCTTTGTGGGTTACTGAAGTATTCTTTGAAAGTATGGTAATTCCTCTCTCTTTTTCAATTGCATTTGAATCCATAACCCTTTCTTCAACTTTTTCATTTGCCCTAAATATATTGCTCTGTCTTAATAGTGCATCTACTAGTGTGGTTTTGCCGTGATCTACATGGGCGATTATTGCCACATTTCTTATATCATTTCTTGTAAATAAATTCATTCTTACTCCTCCAATTTATACTTAAACCTATCGAATATATTAAAATACACGATAAACACTCAAAAAAATTGGATACCTTTTTTGTATCCAATTTAGAGCTACCACATTCATTTTAATATCATAATATTAAAAAGTCAACTTTATAAAGCATCAGTTAACGGTTTTCACTGTATGCTATCTTTATTTTTATCTTCTCCAAATGAAAAATCTATTCCTATGGCATCATTTAATATCTTCAGTATATCCTGCCACATGATACTAAATTTTTGTTCTGACTGTATATATTCATTTACAGAGGAATTAGCGGAAATTATAGCTCCTATATTTTTGAATTTTTTCATAACCTCATCTGAAATCTTTCCATTTTGAACCTGCTCTGAATATGCTTCCATCTGAATTTTTCTAAAATCACCCAACATTGTTTTATAATCTTCATTTTCTTCTATTTTTTTACTAAGTTTTTGAAGTGTTACAACCTCATCACTTCTCTTAAGTTCTTCTGCAAGTTCCCTTGCTTTATCATATATACTCATTGTAAAATATTCTCCCATTTAATACAATATTATATTTCCATAATTATTGGCAATATCATAGGTTTTCTCTTTGTCTTTTCATAGAGAAATGATCTAAGTACTTCTTTTACATTGGATTTTATGCTTGACCATTCTGTAATATGTTTTTCCTGGCAATTTTTCAAAGCACCCCGTACAAGTTCTCTTGCTTCTTCCATTAGATCCTCTGATTCCCTAACATAAACAAAACCTCTGGATATTATATCAGGTCCCGCAATAACAGTACCCGTTTCTTTTTCAATTGTAATTACCACTGTAAGTATTCCATCTTGAGAAAGATGTCTTCTGTCCCTTAAAACTATATTTCCCACATCTCCAACTCCAAGTCCATCTACAAAAACCTGACCGGATACCACTGTTCCAGTTTTTCTTATGGAATCTCTGGAAACTTCTATAACATCTCCATTATCTGCTATAACCACATTATTCGGATTAAGTCCAAGATTCATTGCTAGGTCTGCATGCTGCTTTAAATGTCTGTATTCTCCATGTACGGGCATAAAAAACTTAGGTTTCACAAGAGTGTGCATAAGTTTTAATTCTTCCTGACATGCATGCCCGGATACATGAACATCGGCCAATGCCTCATATATTACCTCTGCTCCCTTTTTAAATAATTGATTTATAACTCTGGAAACTAGTTTTTCATTTCCAGGTATAGGGTTTGCTGAAATTATTATTGTATCTCCTGGAATAATATTTACTTTTTTATGCTCGGAAGCTGCCATTCTCGAAAGTGCCGACATTGGCTCTCCCTGACTTCCCGTAGTTATTATAGCTATTTTGTTCCCAGGATATTTATTTATATTGTCTATATTGATAAGTGTATTTTTCTTAATATCTATATATCCCAAATTCATGGCTACTTCCATTATGTTTTCCATGCTTCTTCCGGAAATTGCCACCTTTCTGTCATATTTCTCAGCAGCTGTAATTACCTGTTGTATTCTGTGAATATTGGATGCAAAAGTTGCAACTATTATCCTGCTCTTTGCCACAGCAAAAAACTTTTGAAATGTCTGTCCTACAGTCCTCTCGGACATAGTATATCCAGGTCTCTCTACATTGGTACTATCCGCCAACATAACAGTTACTCCTCTTTTCCCAAGTTCTGCAAATCTAGCTAAATCAATTACACTACCATCAATAGGCGTGTAATCCACTTTAAAGTCCCCGGTATGAAGTATGATCCCCACAGGAGTATAAACTGCAATGGCCATGGAATCAGCTATACTGTGACTGGTTCTTATAAATTCCACAGACATGTTATCTAATTTAATCACATCTTTTGCCTTTACACATTTTAAATCCACTACGTCATTTAAATTATGCTCTTTTAATTTGGATTCAACAATACCTAGCGTCAATTTAGTGCCATATACCGGTACATTAATCTCCCTTAACACATAGGGCAACGCTCCTATGTGATCTTCATGACCATGAGTTAAAAATATACCCTTCACCTTATTTACATTCTTTTTAAGATAGGTGATATCAGGTATAACTATGTCAATTCCCAGCATCTCTTCATCTGGAAATTTCAAGCCACAATCAATCACTATTATCTCGTCTTTGTATTCTATCACTGTAAGATTCTTTCCTATCTCACTTAGTCCACCTAATGGAATAATTTTTACTTTATCTTTTTCCTTTCGCAAAAAAATCTTTCCTCCTTATTTAATTTATTTTATTATTTCTGCAACTAGTAATATGTAACTTATGAATAAACCATTCATAACGCAGTATGAATATTAAATTTCAAAATACACCGAACCCACATTTTCTGCTAAATAGTTCCCCATAGATATACAAATTGCAATTATTATTTGTATTTGCCTGACTTTTTACAGTCGCTGCATATTCCATAAAATTTTAAACTGTGATTTAAAATTTTAAAATCATATTTTTTTTCTATTTTTCTTTCCAGAGGTTCCAAAAGATCATCCGTTACCTCTATTATCTTCGAACATTTAGTGCATATTAAATGATGATGCTGGTGATTTTCTTCCTTGTGTATTATTTCATATCTGTTACACCCATCATCTAAATCCAATTTGCATATGACTCCTATATCATCTAGAAGTTGTACTGTTCTATACACTGTAGCTAAACCAATTTCGGGACATTCACCTCTAACTTGATCATATATTTCTTCCGTTGTTAAGTGCTGACCCTCATTTCTTATTATAATATCAACTACAGCTCTTCTCTGAGGTGTAAGTTTATACCCCTTTTCCTTTAAGCTATTTTTTAATCTCTCTATTTCTGAAGAGGAAAGCTTTGACATCACTATACCCCATTTCAACTTAAATTTAAAATATTTCCAAAATTTATATAGTACAAGTCTAATATAGTATAAAACCATTGTCAATTGAAAATCAATTAATACTAAAATTAAAAGTCTCACTTTATGAAGCTTCTAATTTTAATATTAATTGGACAGCTATTGAAATAAAGTCTCATATACCCCTGAAACCTCATTAAATTCATCTTCATCTTCTACCGTTGCAAAAATTTCTTCTCCATTTCCATCTTCTATTATTTTAAGCACTATGGCTTCCTCTGATTCTTTACATTCTTCAGGCATTGCAATAACATATTCTCTGTCCTCTATATCCAATTTAGTAATCACTTCAAATTTAACTTTTTTTCCATTCTCATCTTCCAGCACTAAATTTTCAATATCATTTTCCATATAAGTTTTACCCCTCTTAAATTAAAAATCGGCTCCACAAAAGCAATCATTTTGAAATGCTGTCTAAATATCCCTGTAAAATATACGTAGCTGCCATTTTATCCACTATCTTTTTTCTCTTTGCTCTGGATAAGTCCCCTTCCAGCATAGCTCTATTGGCTGCCACAGTGGTTAGTCTTTCATCCCACATCTTTACTGGCAACTTTATAAATTCTTCTATGCTTTTGCAAAATTTTATTACCTTTTCACTCTGAGGCCCCAGTGTTCCATTCATATTTTTAGGAAGTCCAGAGACAATCAGTTCTACATTATACTTTTCACAAACAGCTTTCAGCTCATCAATATCCCTTTCCTCGTTTCTTCTCCTTATAGTGGTGACTCCCTGTGCCGTAAATCCCAATGGATCACTTAGTGCAACACCTATAGTCCTATCGCCTATATCCAGTCCCAGTATTCTCACATTTTCACTCTCCTCAATTATTATGCTCATATTTAAAATAAAAATGCCCTAAAAGGACATTTTTATTTTATGCCTAAATAGGCTTTCAAGACTTCCTCAAGTATTTCATCTCTCTCAAGCTTTCTAACCAATGACCTTGCTCCATTATAATTTGTTATATAAGTTGGATCACCTGAAATCAAGTATCCCACCAACTGATTTACCGGATTATACCCTTTTTTAATTAGCGAATCATAAACTTCAGTTAATATTTCTTTTGTCAGTGCTTTTTTGCTTTCGGAAATGTCAAACTGAATAGTATTGTCGTTGCTCATATATATCACCCCGCTAACATTCTAATAAGTCTATTATAAAACATATTTCATAAAATGTATACTATCTAACTTTTTTTCCCATAATCATACTGCATTTTCCTATAGCTTCTTCCAATTTTTCAGGTAATTTTCCCCCGGCTTGAGCCATATCCGGTCTTCCGCCCCCACTTCCTCCAGTTATGGATGCAATTTCCCTTATAATTTTTCCGCAGTGAATACCATTTTTTACTGCTTCTTTAGTTGCCATAGCTACAAGTTGAACCTTTCCATTTACACTGCTTCCCAATACAACCAGACAATTTTCATATTTGCTTCTTATTTTATCTGCCAATTCTCTAAGGGCATTGGCATCAACTTCTTTTAGTACACCTGTAAGAAGGCTTGTGCCTCCAACCACTTTCACTCCATTTAAAATATCAGTTTCTGCATTTCCTGCTAATTTTAATTTTAACTCCTGAATTTCTCTTTCAGCTGCCTTCAATTCGTTAAATTGCAAATCCAGTTTATGAATTACTTCCTTTTCAGAACATTTCAATTTACTTGATATTTCCTTTAACATATCATTTTTTGAATTTAAGTATTTCATTGCACTTTCCCCTGTAACAGCTTCTATTCTTCTTATGCCAGAAGCTATTCCAGTTTCAGAAATTATTTTAAACAATCCTATTTCACCGGAGTTGTTTACATGTGTTCCCCCACAAAGCTCTTTGCTAAAATCTCCTACAGAAACCACCCTTACCTTATCCTTATATTTACTGTCAAAAAGTGCTATTGCACCACTTTCCCTAGCTTCTTCTAAAGACATCACAGCAGTTTTTACCGGTTGAACCGCCATTATATTTTTATTGACTATATCTTCAATTTCCTCCAATTTCTCATGGTTTAAAGCTTCAAAATAATTAAAATCGAATCTCAACCTGTATTCATCTACATAGGAACCAGCTTGATGTACATGTTCTCCCAGAACTCTTCTCAGTGCTTCATCTAATATATGAGTTGCAGTATGATTTTTCTTTATACTGTTCCTCCTATTTTGATCTACACTTAAAATGACATCATCATCCAAACTTAAGGTACCTGAAGTTACCTTTATAAAATGAAGTATTTTACCTGCTACATTATTCTTACAGTCTAAAACTTCACCCTTGAAATTTTCATTATATACAGTTCCGCTATCTCCTACCTGGCCACCCATTTCAGCATAAAAAGGCGTATTTTCAACTACAATAACTCCTTCTTCCCCTTCACTTAGAATGGAAACAAATTCTTCATCTTTCAACATGAGCTTAACCCTGGAATTGGATTTTAACCTATCATAACCTTCAAATATAGTGTTCACTTCCAGAGGAATTTTATTTAACAGGGTATCTTCTGCGCCCATATAATTTGTCTCCATCCTGGCAGCTCTTGCCATATCCCTTTGATTTTTCATATTCTTATTAAAGCCTTCCAGATCTGCAGTCATATTTTTTTCTTCTAATATTTCTTCAGTAAGCTCTACAGGAAAACCATAAGTATCGTATAGTTTAAATACCTTATCTCCCTGTAGTGTTGAACTATTATCCACCTTTAACTGGGTTATAAATTCATTTAAAATCTGAATTCCACTATCTATTGTTACCGCAAATCTTTCCTCTTCAATTTTTATGACCTTTTTTATATAGTCTTCCCTTTCTCTCAATTCAGGATAACTTTCATAGGAATTATCTATAACTACTTTAGAAATTTTATATAAAAAAGCTCCTTTTATTCCAAGAGACTTTCCATGTTTAGCTGCCCTTCTCAAAAGCCTTCTCAGTACATATCCACGTCCTTCATTAGATGGAAGTATTCCATCACTTATCATAAATATAATACTTCTTATGTGATCTGTTATTATCCTAATGGATACATCACTATTTTTATCCTTACCATAGGGGTTACAGGACATATCACTTACTTCTTTTAATATAGCTTTTATAGTATCAATTTCAAATATGCTTTCCTTACCCTGCATTATAACTGCCATTCTTTCAAGCCCCATACCCGTATCTATATTAGGCTTTGGAAGTCTGTTATAATTTCCCTGTTCATCCCTATCAAATTGGGTAAAAACCAGATTCCAAAATTCTAATACCCGGTCATTATCCCCCGCTTTTACAAATTCTTCTACAGTGTCTATCTTCCCTTCTCCTCTATCATAATGAATTTCAGAACAAGGCCCGCAGGGACCTACACCATGTTCCCAAAAATTATCTTCCTTTCCCAGTCTAAAAATTCTTGAACTATCTATATCTGTATCTTTTACCCATATATCATAGGCCTCATCATCATCTAAATATATTGTAACATATAATTTATCCTTCGGCAGTTTCAAAACCTGAGTGGTAAATTCCCATGCCCAAGGAATTGCTTTCTTTTTAAAATAGTCTCCAAAAGAAAAATTTCCAAGCATTTCAAAAAAAGTACCATGTCGTGAGGTTTTCCCAACGTTTTCAATATCTCCTGTCCTTATACACTTCTGACAGGTAGTCACTCTGCTTCGAGGTGGGATCTTAAGTCCTGTAAAATACGGTTTAAGAGGTGCCATTCCAGCATTTATCAAAAGTAAACTCTTATCATTTTTAGGAACCAAAGAAAAGCTATGCAGTCTCAAATGTCCTTTACTTTCAAAAAAACTCAAGTATAGCTCTCTAATTTGGTTTAGTCCTAATTTTTCCATATACATCTCTCCTTTGTATTGTATAAATCATTTTTATATCAATCGTCATAGATTTAACTTTTGCCCAAATAAATAAAAATCCTTCACTCCCACAAGGGACGAAAGATTTTTTTCGCGGTACCACCCTAATTATACAGATATTTAAAATAAAATCCGTATCTCTTAAATAGTATAATACAAGTTCATAGACAGCTTCAACATATCTCGCAAGAAGTTCGCACCTTCCACTTCCTCTCTTTTATATGAGAAAATATTTACTCCTTCTACTCATCACTTTATCATTCAATTAATATACAAATTATAAGTTAAATGCACACTTATGTCAATATTTATCACCAGGTAGATCAAAATAAATAATAATTTAAATCTTCGTACAATATTTTAATTATAACTCCTATGGGCACTGCCAGTATCATTCCAATAAACCCTGCTGCTTTTCCCCCAATTATCAAAAGAAGTATTATTACCAGAGGATGCATGCTTATACTATCTCCCGTAACCTTTGGAGATAGTATATTGCCTTCTACCTGCTGCAATATATAAAGCCATATTGCAGTCCATAGTGCCACTCTAGGGGATTTTATAATGGCTATAACTATAGCCGGTAAGGCACCAAATATAGGCCCAAAATATGGAATTATATTAAAGAAGGCATTTAAGACAGATAATATTATGGGAAAATCCACTTTTAAAACTACTAAAATAAAAAATGTAGCTATACCTACCAGTGCACTTAAAATGAGTTGGCTCATTATATATCTGCCCAATATTTTATCTGCGTGACAACACACTTTTTCAATTATATTTCTACTGCTCATTGGAAATATAGAAAGTATTGTTCCATTTATACACTCTCCATCTGCCAGAAAATAATAGGTTATTATGGGTATTACTATTATGGATAAAAGGTTTTGTCCTATATACATCAATGAATCAAATATTCTGGTACATATATTCATAATTCCACTGTCAATTTTACTGTTTAAATTTACAATAAGTGCATAAATAGTCTTATTATCTTGAACTGGCTTTAATTTCATATAAAAATTATCCACCATACTTTGGATACTGCCTGCAGTGGCCTTTAAATTCAAACTCTCCTTAAATAAAGACGGTATGAGAATTGCAAATGTGCTTATTACTAACAATATCAACAAACTTATTAAAAAAAAGGCGCTTATCCTTTTGTTTATTCCTTTGTTTAACATTGAATTATATATTGGTTTTAGTGTATATGCTATTAAAAAAGATATAAAAATCAAATATATTATTTCTCTTAACAAGGAGCTCATGATAATAAATACAATGACTACCGCAGTCATTACTATCATTGTCAAGTATCTGATATTGCTTTTTTTATGAACATTCATAGATATCATCTTCCATAATTTTAGTCAAATTTAAAAGTCTTAACTTTCTTCTCTTTTTAATAATTTATGAGCTGAATTAAAAAACTTAAGATTTGGGTTTTTCCCTCTGTAGAGCAAATTTTTATCTCCCAGTATCAAATCATCTACAAGCAATATTTTTTTGCCACTTATAAAATTATTTATAAATCCAATAGACAATATAACAGCTTTTATTGAAAACTCTTTTTTATCAAATAACATATCCTCAACTACACCAATGAGATCACCTTTTTTATCCACTACATTCATATTTTTTATATGTTCGAATTGAAGATATTCACCTCTGCTTACAGCAGTCACAATTATTACAGATGTAAAATTTACCACGTCATTTATATGAACATTCAATACCTTTTTAAATATATTATTTGGAGTTATTACGAATCCATCTATTTTTTTATTGTTGAAATTCAATATTATATCACTTATAAATCCCAGTGAATTTCCAGAAAGATCTATAACATCCTTAAATATAAAATCCATTGTCCTATACAAAATATCACCTTTAATTTGAAAATAATATTTTTATTTTATCCAAAAAATAAAAAAAATATAACTCTAACAAGTTATATTTTAAAAAACTATTTATTTATCTCTTTTATTCTTGATTTTTATCATTTTATTATAATCATCTACCATATCCTGTAGAGTAGTAAATTTCATAACTTGATCCATACTATCTTTAATTTTACTCCATAAAAGTCTGGTAGCACAACAATCCACCTTGCTGCAGGAACTTTCATTATTTTCATCTATACAATCTGAAATTTCTATAGGACCTTCCAATACTTCTATTATATCTGCTATAGTTATATCCTTAGGTTCCCTATTTAAAATATATCCGCCCTGCGCTCCCCTTATGCTCTTAATTAAATCAGATTTCCTTAAGCCGGAAAATAACTGTTCCAAATAATATTCTGATATGTTTTGTCTTTCCGATATACTTTTTATAGATGAAGGCTCTTGGCTGTAATGGATAGCTAAATCCACCATAGCTTTTACACCATATCTTCCTTTCGTGGACAGTTTCAATTAATCACTTCCCATCTATTCCTTGGATCAATTCACTATTATATTTTTTATATTATCAAATCAGAGTAAAATTGTCAACTATGAATTTTGAGATAAGATACATTTATGAAATCAATGCTTGAATTTTCATGAATATAACCAGCCCACCAGATTTATTGCCCCCATAATACAGTTGACAAATAAGTTAGTTTTTTTTAATATAGATATATGCCATATGGGGGCATAATGCATATTTATTATAATATAGAAAGGCAGTGTTCCATTATGAATATCATTAATAAATTTCGAGAAGAAGAGGGATTTCGTACATTATGCTTAACCATACTATCAGGTATATTTCTATTGGTAAGCTTTTTTAGATGGATTCCTGGATTGCCTTTTGATGCAGCTTGGATAGCTATTGTTATAAGCGGTATTCCCATTGTTTTCGGGGCCATTAAAGGATTAATAACAGAATTTGATGTTACTGCTGACGTATTAGTTGCAATTGCACTAATTGCAGCAATTATCATAGAACAATATTTTGCCGCTGGAGAAGTTGCTTTCATTATGCAGCTGGGTACAGTATTAGAAGACGTTACAGCAGGAAAATCTCATAAAAGCTTACAGGCACTTATAAAACTCACCCCTCAAAAAGCCTGCCTCCACACTGCAGATGGCGACAGAGAAATATTGGCCTCAGAAGTTAAGACAGACGATATTCTTTTAATTCGTCCCGGCGAAGCTATTCCAGTGGATGGAGAAATTCTCAGTGGAATCACTTCAATTGACCAATCTATTATGACCGGTGAATCCGTTCCCGTTGACCGGATGATTGGAGACGAAGTTTATCAGGGAACCATAAATCAACAGGGCGTTATCAAAATTAAAGCCATTAATCTTGGTGATGATTCTTCCCTAAAAAAAATGATTCGATTGGTTAGGCAAGCCGAAGAGAACAAGGCTCCTATTGTCCGCATTGCAGATAAATGGGCGCGTATTCTTGTGCCCGTTGCCTTGGGTTGTTCCCTGCTAATATGGCTTCTCACAAAAAATATTTATAGAGCAGTTACAGCACTGGTTGTTTTCTGCCCTTGTTCACTGATACTTGCAACTCCTACGGCCATGATGGCCGCGATTGGAAATGCCACAAAAAAAGGAATACTGATAAAATCAGGCTCGGCAGTAGAAGCAGTTGCAAAAATCGATACCCTTGTAATGGATAAAACAGGGACCTTAACCTATGGTAAACTTCAAGTTGAAAATATTAGAATACTTGATGGAAATATAGATAAGGCGTATTTTTTAAAACTAATTGCCAGTGCGGAAAAATTTTCCGAACACCCGTTGGCAAAGGCAGTGCTATTATATAGTGAGAGCCAGGGCATTATTGCAAAAGATCCTGAGTCATTTGCAATGCAAGTCGGGAAAGGTGTTGTAGCAGCTGTTGATGGTCATGAAATCTTAATTGGCATAAAAATTATTGGACAAGAACTCATAAATAATTCTCCAGAAGCCCTAAACCTCATGGAGGAAACTCAAAAATGCGGCAAAACCGTTTTACCCGTTGCTTTAGATGGAAAAATCATCGGAATTATATCCATTGCAGATGTCCTTCGCAGGGAAACTAAAAACACAATATCAGAGTTAAAAAAAGCTGGATTATCACGTATGGTTATGTTGACAGGTGATAATCAGGCAGTTGCCGATTCTATTGGAAAGGCAATAAATATGACTGATATATTTGCTTCTCAGCTTCCAGGAGACAAGGCAGGTTCAATAAAAAATTTAACAGAACGAGGATATTCAGTAGGCATGATAGGTGACGGAGTAAATGATGCTCCAGCTCTAGCCACAGCTTCTGTGGGTATTGTCATGGGTGCCATTGGTTCAGATGTAGCTATTGAGGCAGCAGATATTGCCTTGATGAGCGACGATATAAGCAAACTTCCCTTTTTGATTAGAATTTGCCGTAAGACCAAAAGTCGCATTATTTTCAATATTACTATTTCCATGTTTATTAATTTTTGCGCCATTATATTTGCAGGTTTTGGTATTTTAAATCCTGTGACAGCAGCACTTGTTCATAATTGCGGGTCAGTATTCGTAGTGGTTAATTCTGCTCTGCTTCTTACATACAAAGAACAGGATGAAGTTGCTGCCTAGCAATGCTTTATATTCTTGTTGTATAATTATAATTTAAGGAGAGTGATTTCATGTCAACCTATCAGCACCATGATGTAGATAAACTTTCTCAGAGAATCAATAGAATTCAGGGACAACTAAAAGGTATTTGTAAAATGCTAGAAAATGATAAACCCTGTGATGAAATTATTATTCAGCTTAATTCCGCAAAAGCAGCACTACAAAAAATTAGCCAGATTGTATTGGAAGATCATCTGGAACACTGTGTTCTGGATGCACTTCGTAACGGAAACAAAGAGCCTCAGATTGACAGTTTAAAGCGTGCCTTGAATCAATATACAAAAATGATTTAAAATGCTACCTGCTGGCTCAATCAAATACAAGGGGAATGGGTCAGCAGAGATGCCTAATAGCACTTCTGTTGACCCATTCCCGCTTTCATCAAGTATATATGATTAAACTTCACCTGAACTTAAGAATCATTTGATTTACCTTACCAAAAACTTTTACAGCCTCTAAATTCTAACCCTGATAGCAGTTTACTATTTCTCCATAATAAATTGTATGATAATCCCCTTCATTAGTGCCACCATAACAATCTAAGTCCACTTCTTCCGATAAAAGCTTTTTATCCATATTCCTCTTATATATGATTTTACACTCATAGTACATATTACAGCCATCTATTACTGGACTATTCAGACTTTTGCCAGGTAGTATTTGCAAACCACACTCTTTAAACTTATCAATATCCCTTCCGGATTTAGTTCCGCATATTGAAAAAGCTTTTTTCATATCATCATCAAAACGTACACTTACAGTAAATTCACCGCTGCTTTCTATAAACTCTCTGGTATATCTTGATTCCCTTACAAGCACAGTAAAAACGGGTTTCCTCCATATAACTCCAATACTTCCCCATCCTATAGTCATGGTATTTACTTTCCCATTGTATTTACTAGTTAAAAAAGCCCTTCCTTTACTTATGTTTTTAATAGTTTGATCCATATTTTCTGTAAATTCCATAATAATACCTCCTAGAAATCTTTATCGTATTCTTTTTCCCTGTTTTTAAAATATACAACTTTCAGATTACAAAGCTGGGCAACTTCCCCTGCCTCTTTAAAGTTTGCCCCTATAACCGAAGGATCATGCGCATCAGATCCCACAGTTATATACTTTCCCCCTAACTCATTAAATCTTTTATATATATCAAGTATATTTTTCACCGAACTGTCACTGTCAAGCCTTCTAGTATTTAATTCCAGGCATTTATCTTTTTCTATAAGTTTTTTTAATATCTCGTCTATTATATCCGAGAATTCACTGTAATATAATTCATTATTTTTAAATTTGGCATATCTAGCTATATAATCAATGTGTCCCAGGCTATCTATAAAATCAAAATACCCTAAATTATTCAGCATTACTTGAAAATACTTTAAATAAGCCTCATCTTTGGTTTTCCCTTCATAGTAATCAGGATAATATAGATCCTTATTTTCCACTAAATGTATAGAACCTATTACGTAATCAAATGAATTATTTTCTATGAGTTTTTTGCTCTCTTTTACACAATCTTCTTTCATGCCAAGTTCTATTCCCAAAAGCAGGTTATCATTTCTCCATTTAGAATATTCAGCATAGTATTTATCCACATCAAAACAAAATAGATTATTTTTGGGGAAATTAATATCCATATGTTCTGTTATTATAAAAGACAGACCATTTTCTTCAGCAGATTTTTTAGCACTTTCTATTTTCATATCTGAATCCGTGGAAAAAATAGTATGTACATGTGTATCAAACAATATATCGCCTCCTGTCAAATTTTAAATTATATACTTTAAAATCACTGTCACCAAGGGAATAGTAAACATGGATATTATTGTGCTCATAAATACAATTCTAGCTGCCAGCTGGGCATCTGCCCTGTACTTCTGTGCAAATATCGAAGCTACAACCGCTGCAGGCATGGCTTCAATTATAGCACATATTTGTATTATCAAGTTTTCTACATGCAATATTTTCAATATTATAACTGTAAAAACCGGTGCCAATATCAACCTCAAAAAACATCCATAATACACCATAAATCCTGAAAAAACATCTTTGAATTTTACCTCAGCTAACATTGTCCCAACTATAATCATAGAAAGTGGAGTAGTCATGGAACCTACCGTACTCGCTGCCATATACAATGTATATGGCATTTTTACAGAAAATAAGAACATCAAAAAACCAATTACTGTTGTAATTATAGCCGGATTTAAAACCACTTTTTTTATTGTTCTCAAATCACTTTTTCCTGTATATATCATTATTCCAATACTGAACATAAAAATATTATAAGGTATATTGAATATGGCTCCGTAAAATATACCCACTTTTCCGAATATACCCGCTAGGACAGGATACCCCATAAATCCGCTATTGGAAAATATGATTATAAATCTCAATACCTTTTTTACCTCATTCTTGTTTTTCAAAGTCAGTACTATGCTGAAAAGTATAAGCCCTGCCTGAAGAATTGCAGAATATATGAATATGGTTTCTGCATTTTCTACCATTTTCTCTGAATAGTTATAATTAAAAGAAGTAAGCAGCATAGCCGGCAGAGTTATTTTCAACAGGAAATCCGACAGACTTTCCTCCGTCTCTTTGGTTATTATATCCTTTTTTCTCGCAAAAACCCCCACCACCATCATAAGTGACAATATTATTACTTGGTTTATTACATTAACGTTCAACAATGTTCCCCCTAATTCTGCTCCACTGAAAGTCAAAACTTATATGTATATTACTCTTCTTCCAGATCAATATACATGCAACTATCTGCACACTTGGAAATTAAATCAGAGATTTCTTTTATTTTTTTATCAGGATCACCTTTCAATATATTAAGTGCCATTTCTCTATTTTCAGCCAAAAACTGATATAAATTCAAAATTATATAATCTCTTATCCTGCAGTATAAGTAATCCTCTTCCATAGATGCTATTCTTTCATTTAAATTCCCTATGGAATTATACCTTTCTATAAAATTCAAATCCTCTTTATTTAGCAAATCTCCATTTTTAAAAACTACTTTTTTATCCGTCACTTCCGTTCTCGATTCATCTTCAATATCTGCTATTATATTAGCGATTTCTTCTGTCTCAGGCAGTTTTTCTTCTTTTGCCCAATTTTCTATAACCTCTAACTGTTTCTGCCAAAGCCTTCTTATGGATATAATATCTGCCTTTAGCACCAAAGCATAAGCCTGATTATTTTCTGCTGATTTTCTTTTTATCCTCAAAGTGTTAAATATACTCTCTTGCCAATAATTTTTTGCTTTTAATATGGGCTTGGCAGACACTTCCACCAATTCAGACAACAATTCAAAATTATCCATTTTACACCCTCCTAAATATATTACATACCATGATTGCAAATTTAAAATTCAATATAATATTCAAATGTTACCTTTATATTATAATCCATTATGTGAAAAATTTGAATGTAGTTTATTCATAAATATTAGATGAAAACATAAATTTTCCCTATTTAACACTCTGAGTTCTCAAAGATTACCCTAAATACTATACATCCTTGAGAATAATCTGCTTCTATTTTTCCACCTTGAAGTTCTACCATACTTTTAGCAATAGCAAGCCCCAATCCACTTCCTCCCCTATCCGAAGCCCTTGACTTATCCAATCTGTAAAACCTGTCAAACAGCTTGTTGATTTCCCTATTACTTATGGGAGAGCATTTATTTTTTATAGAAGTTATAATGCAATTCTCCTCTTTTTTTAATGAAACTTTTACACTACCTGGTTTTGCACTATATCTTATGGCATTTATAAATAAATTTTCAAATATCCTTACAGTTTTATTAGGATCCAAATTTACAAGGAGCCTATCTTTGGGAAAATCTTCATCAATGGTAATGGAGTTCTTCTCACAAATTGGAACCATTTCTTCTATAAGCTGCTCCAATAAGCCATTTAAGGATATAAGATGCTTGTTTAAGGCCACTGCATGATTGGTGAGCTTAGTGTACTCAAATAAATCATTTATTAAGATTTCCAATTTCTCGGATTTATTATAAGCTATATTTATATATTTCTCCAACTGGAATTTATTTTCATATTTCTTATCCCTAATGAGTCCGAGGTATCCTTTAATGGAAGTAAGGGGAGTTCTCAGATCGTGAGATACGTTGGTTATGAGCTCATTTTTCATGCGCTCTACCTCCCGCTCCTTTTCTATCTTATTATTCAGTTTTTCCGCCATAAAATTTATATTATCTGACAATGATGCCAGTTCATCTTCTCCCTGACTTTTTATTCTGTAATTTAAGTTTCCCTTTGACATTTCAACAAGTCCGTTGGATATATTCTCTATATATTTCATTTTTTTATTAGTGGCAAAATAAAATAATGTAAGAAAGGATATAAATGCTGCAATGGTACCTGGAATAGGATTATAGCTTTTTTCATAGGTTATTTCGTATTCAGGCATAGCTTTTAACACCAAATAAGCTTTACTATCATTGAAATCTATAGGATAAAAGCTGATATATTCTCTATTTTCATTTACACTGACATCTTTATCTCTATATACATTTTGAATATTTTTCATTATCTCCAGAGAACTTTTTATTGAATTTTTTATTGTAGTATACACATCTATTTGAGTTTCATCTGTATTATTTGATTTGTATAAAACCTTTCCATCCAAATTTGTAATCATTATTTTTTCCGTATCCGATCTATTATAGTCATCTATTATTTTTTGAATTTTATCCTTGTTATTTACGCTAATATTCATACTTCTCATTTTTTCCGCTATAGTATTGGCGTTAACAGATATTTTATCTATTCCCTTGCTGTAATCCACTCTAGCAGACATATTTCTGTTTTGAAAAATAATGCCTGTAACTTTACCAATAGCAAAAGCGGCTACAAAGCATAGGGCAAATGTAATTATGATTTCAAATCTTATACTGCTCTTCATTTTTTTCCAGACAGATTTGTGAGTCTGTATTAATGGTATTTTTAAAATGTTACCAAATTTAATTTTCAATTTTATATCCTACCCCCCAAACGGTCTTTATAAACCGAGGTTTTCTGGGATTTTCCTCTATTTTCTCTCTTATTTTTCTTATGTGAACCATTACTGTATTGTCGGACTCAAAGAAATCCTCTTTCCACACCTTCTCATAGATCTTTTCTATGCTAAATACCACTCCTCTATTTAGAGCCAACAGCTTTAATATCTCAAATTCTCTTGGAGTAAGTTTTGCATACCTGTCTCCCACTTTTATTTCATGGGTTTTAGTATTTATAACTAAATCATCAACTTCAATTATCCCATTTTTGGCCTTTTCGGGAAGATTTAATCTTTTATATCTTCTCAGCTGAGATTTAACTCTAGCCACAAGCTCCAGCGGGTTAAAGGGTTTTGTCATATAGTCATCCGCACCTGTTGTAAGTCCTAGTATTTTATCTAAATCCTCACTTTTGGCAGACAGCATTATAATAGGCATATTCTTAATTTTTCTCATTTTTATGCAGGTATCAATTCCATCCATTTCAGGCATCATTATGTCTAAAATCACCAGTTCTATATCCTCATTGTTCTTTAAAATTTGTAAAGCTTCTAACCCATTAGAAGCTTTACATACTTTATATCCTTCATTCACTAAATATATTTCGATTAAATTTCTAATTTCTTCTTCATCGTCCACCACCAATATAATTTCTTTCCCCATATTGTACTCCTCTCTAAAATGAATACAGCAAAAAATCTGTATATAACCTCTGCCAACAGTATAGCAAAAATCAAGTCTAAAATCACATGCTGTTTTACAAGCTGCGTGGATACCATTATAATTATTGCCATAAAATTTATTATAAATTTATTATAAATTTTTTTTGTTTCCCTGGCCCCTCTAACAACAGCATAACACGTCAAAACATGTATACTTGGAAAGCAATTAAAAGGTTTATCCCATTTATATGTCAGCCTTATGATATGTGAAAAAATATCATTTCCCTGAATAGCAGGTCTAGGAACTGTAGTTTGAAAGAAAAAATAAATTATATAACATGAAAGCATTCCAAAAACTATAGTTATCATAGTTTTGTAGTAGGCATTTCTGCAATTAAAACAAATATATACAATAGTTAAAATTATAAAGGGATACCACATCCAATAGGGAATTATAAATTCCTTTATAAAGGGAATGCTCCTGTCAAAATCAGTAACTAGATTATAACATCCATTAATTGAATTATTTAATTTTCCATACATTATATTGATAACAGGTATGATAAACATCAAACTCAGTGGTAAAAAATTTGCTTTTATATTTTTCAATACATCACCATCCTTTATAACATTCCATAATTTCTATTATAAAAAAAAATTCTTAATTATTTACTATTTAAATTCTTAATTATTTCTTAAATATTTAAAGTCTACATAAAGTTATGAATTAAAAGTTAGAATGTTTTGTTGATTTTCGGTATCCATTATTCACTGTCAACTGATTCTCCCATGTAATATAAAAATAAAAAGAGCCATCTCAAAAATTTTGAGATGAACCCATTTTAAAACTTTCCAGATTTTCTTAGTGTATATAATAATCCGCTAATGTATTCCCTCCATAACCTTTCTGCTAGTTTTTTTATTACATATTTTTTGTCTTCTCTTTTCAAGTTCTTCAGTTATATCTTTCAAGTTCACCTTTTGATTTGACATTAGAACTAAGAGATGATATATCAAATCACATATTTCATAGACTTCTTCTTCTTTATTATTATTCTTGCTTGCAATTATTACCTCTGAACTTTCCTCCCCTACCTTTTTAAGTATCTTGTCAATTCCCTCTTTAAATAGATAACTTGTATAGGAACCTTCTATAGGATTTATCTTTCTGTCCTCTATAACGCCGCATAATTCTTCTAATATTCTTTGCAATTCCATAAAAAATACACCCCTTTTAATATAACTTTTTATAAAAACAGCTTCTATGGCCTGTATGACAAGCTGCTCCTATTTGATTTACTTTTATCAAAATAGTATCACAATCACAATCTAAATTTATACTATTTACATATTGATAATGGCCTGATGTAGCACCTTTATTCCAAAGTTCATTTCTAGTTCTGCTCCAGAACCAGGTTTTTCCCGTTTCAATGGTTTTCTCCAGAGATTCTTTGGTCATATATGCCAACATGAGCACCTCTCCATTTTGAAAATCTTGAATTACAACAGGAATAAGTCCCCTTCCCTTTTGAAAATCTATCTTTTGTAAAATTTCTGTGTCCATTTTCTATCACCTTTGCACATATTTTATAATCTAACTGGAATATCTTTAGTTTTGAGATATTGTTTAACTTCTCCTACAGTAAGTTCTCCATAATGAAACAGTGAGGCTGCCAGTGCCGCATCCGCACCTGCATCATTAAATACATCATAAAAATCATTTAAAGATCCACATCCGCCTGAAGCTATTACCGGAATATTTACAAGTTCACAAATGGTTTTAGTCAGTTCTATATCATACCCATTTTCAGTACCATCTGCATCCATACTTGTCAGGAGTATTTCTCCAGCACCCAAATTTTCTGCCTTTTCAATCCATTTTATGGCATCTATTCCCGTATTTTTTCTGCCGCCTTCTACGAATACGTCCCATCCGTCTTTAGAATCTCTTTTTTTTGCATCTACTGCCACCACAACACACTGGGAACCAAATTTATCTGCTGCTTCATATATTAAATCAGGATTTTTTACAGCCGAAGAATTTATTGAAATTTTGTCTGCCCCTGCTCTGAGTATGTTCTTAAAATCATCTATGCCGCATATCCCTCCCCCAACAGTAAGCGGAATAAATACCTTTTCTGCAGTTCTTTCCACCAATTCTATTATGGTTTTTCTCTTTTCATGTGTAGCCGTAATATCCAAAAATACTATTTCATCCGCTCCTTGTCTATTATAGTGTTCAGCTATTTCTACCGGATCTCCTACATCCTGCAAATCAACAAAATTTATTCCCTTAACAACTTTGCCCATATTTACATCCAGACAAGGTATTATTCTTTTGGTGAGCAAATTCATCTCTCCTATCTATATTTATTTACAGATTTCTATTACCTACTTACATAATTCTATGGACTTTTTCAAATCTATATTTCCAGAATATACGGCCTTACCTGTAATAGCACCATATAAACCCATCCTATTTATGTCTTCCAGGTCATTTATATTTTTAATTCCTCCAGAGGCTATTATATTGCAACTAACACTATTTTGGATTTTAAAAAGTTGTTCTAAATTAGGTCCCCTCAAAGTTCCATCTTTACTTATATCCGTAAATATTATGGTATTAACCCCTATACTTTCCATATTTCTGGCAAGATCTATATAATCAACATCACTTACACGAATCCATCCATTCACTGCTACTTTGCCATTTTTTGCATCTATTCCTACAGCTACTTTTTCTCTATATTTTTTTACTGCCTTTTTTACAAAATCAGGATTTTTCAAAGCTGCAGTTCCAAGTATTACTCTTGATACACCTATTTCTACAAGCATGTCTATGGTCTCTATATCCCTTATGCCCCCACCAAGTTCCACAGGAATTTTAACTGCCTCCACCACTTTTGATATGGCTTCCATATTTTTTATTTTTCCATCAAGGGCTCCATCTAAATCTACCATGTGAATATACTCTGCACCTTTTTCTTTAAAACTCAGCGCTACTTTCGCCGGATCTTCACCTACTATTTCAGATTTTTCAAATTTTCCCTGATATAATCTAACACATTTTCCATCTCTTAAATCTATTGCTGGGAGTATTAACATATAAAATGCCTCCTTAAATCATCCAATTAAATTGTCATATTTACGAAATTCTTTAACATCTTGATACCTACATCGCCACTTTTTTCTGGATGAAATTGAGTCCCGTAAACATTACCTTTATTTACAACAGCTGGTACATCTATCTCTCCATAAGTGCCGTAGGCATTTAAATTCTCCTTTGATTTCAATTTTGCGTAAAAAGAGTGCACAAAATATACATAACTGTTTTCAGGCACATCTTTTAAAATTTCACACTGCTTTTCAATGATTAAATTATTCCATCCCATATGAGGTATTTTTATGTTCCCGTACAATTTCACTATTTTACCCGGTATCAGCCCAAGTCCTTCACATTCTTCTATTTCCTCTCCCATATCAAACAGAAGCTGCATTCCAAGACATATGCCTATAAAAGGTTTCCCACTTTGTGCCTCTTTTTTTAAAATCTTATCCAGATTTCTTTTTTTTAAGTTTTTCATGGCTTCGGGAAAAGCACCCACTCCTGGAAGTATAATTCCGCTGCACTTTTCTATTTCATGTTCATCTGAAGTTATCTTGCTGTCCGTTCCTATATATTTAAGTGCCTTTTGAACACTTTTTAAATTTCCCATACCATAATCTATAATGCAAATCAATTTATACACCCCTCTTCTAAATAGGAAATTCTATATTATATACTGCCTTTTGTAGACATTATACCGTTTATGCTGTTATCTACGGACACTGATTCTTTAAACGCATGACCAAAAGCCTTAAATATACCTTCTATAACATGATGGGTATTTTTCCCATACAGTACTTTTATATGAAGTGTCATTTCTGCATTAAATGCCAATGCCCTAAAAAATTCCTCTATAAGCTCCGTATCCATTTGTCCGACTTTTTCGGTATTAAAATGAGCATCAAATACAAGATAAGGCCTTCCACTTAAATCTATAGATACCATAGACAAGCTCTCATCCATTGGCACGAAAAAGGTACCATATCTTCTTATGTTTTTTTTATCACCCAGTGCAGTTTTTATACATTTTCCCATGACAATTCCTATATCCTCTATGGTATGATGGAAGTCCACATCCAAATCACCCTTTGCCAATACATCTAAATCTGTCATTCCATGCTTTGCCACCATACAGAGCATATGATTAAAAAAACCTATGCCCGTATCTATCTTATATTTCCCACTTCCGTCCAAATCCATTTTAACCTGTATATCAGTTTCATATGTTTGTCTAGAAAGTTTTCCTATTCTCACAAAAACACCTTCTCCATTAGAATCATTTTAATATGCTACGTAAAGTTTTTATAAAAATTTTATTTTCCTCTCTGCTTCCTACAGTTATCCTCAAAAAATTTTTTAACCTGTTGTCGCTGTAATTTCTAACAACTATTTTATTTCCCAGAAGTTTTTTATATACAAAATCTGCATCTTCGAATCCTACCAGTACAAAGTTGGCATATGTAGGATAAGGTTTGATTTTATCTATACCATTTAACTCATTTACTAGAAATTCTCTTTCTCTTTTTATCTTTTCCACAGAGCTTTTTATATAATCCACTTCTGAAAGTAATACCTCTCCTAAAGCTTGCGTTACAGAATTCACATTAAAAGGAGGTTTAGCTTTTTTTATTTCATTTATCATAAAGGAATTGGTAATCAGGAATCCCAGTCTTATAGCAGCAGAGGCCATTGCCTTTGAACAGGTTCTAAGTACTATAAGATTTTCATATTCATAAATGCTGTCAACTATACTTTCCCCATAAAACTCCATATAAGCTTCATCCATGACTACTGCGCAACTGCAATTATTCAATATTTTAAATATGCTTTCTCTTTTCAAAACATTCCCTGTAGGATTATTGGGATTTGATATAAAAAGTATTTTTATCTTCTCTCCATTTATTTTGTCTATCAATTTATCTACGTCCAAATTAAAATTATCATCCAACTGGAAGGTTATGGCTTTTCCACCTGCTGTTTCAGCATAATTTTTATACATGGAAAAGTCCGGTGATAAAGTCATTATCTTTTCATTTTTATCCAAAAGTGCTCCTGTTATAATCTGTATAAGTTCATCTGAACCATTTCCTGCCATTATGTTCTTTTTATTTATTCCTATATACTTGGAATATAACGCACATACTTTTTCAGCAGCAGGATCAGGATATCTGTTAAATTCCACTTTATTTATCTTATCCAATATCTTTTCCATTATATAAGGAGATAATTTTAAAAAGCTTTCATTTGCATCCAATTTTATTTCATAATCCAATTTTGGTACGGTATAGGGTTTAAAATTTTTAAGATTTTCTTTAAATAATCCTTCTATCATAGCCTTATCTCTCCTTTTATCATTTCATTCTGACTTTTATTGAATTGGCATGGGCTGTAAGCCCCTCCGCCTCTGCCAGTGTTACAATTTTACCTCCCACTTTCAAAAGTGACTGCTTTGAATAATGAGTAAAACTGAATTTTTTTATAAAATCATCTACAGATAGCGGTGAAAAAAATCTGGCAGTTCCACTTGTAGGAAGCACATGATTGGGACCTGCCATATAATCTCCTAGAGGTTCCGGCGAAAAATCCCCCATGAATACCGAACCTGCATTTTTTACTCTTCCCAATATTGGAAATGGATCTTTTACACATAATTCCAGATGTTCAGGTGCTATTTTATTGGCCAAATCTATACCTTTTTCTACACTGTCCACTATAAATATAACCCCTTGATTTCTTAAAGATTTCAATATAATATCTTTTCTTTTCAATGATACTATCTGTTTTTCAAGTTCTTCTTTTACCTGCTGGGCTAATTTTTCCGAGGTAACAACCAATACTGCTGAAGCAAGTACATCATGTTCTGCCTGGGACATCAAATCTGCTGCCAGATAGGACGGCTTAGCTCTTTCATCTGCAATTATCAATATTTCACTTGGCCCTGCTATCATGTCTATATCTACAAAACCATATACATTTTTTTTAGCCATAGCTACATATATATTTCCCGGTCCCACTACCTTATCCACTTTATGAATTGTTTCAGTACCAAAAGCCAAAGCACCTACAGCCTGAGCACCTCCTGCTTTATAAATTTTGTCCACTCCAGCCAAATCTGCAGCTACCAGAATTTTGGGATCTATAGTTCCATCTTTTAAAGGTGGTGTAACCATGGTTATATTCTTAACTCCTGCCACTTTGGCAGGCAGAGTGTTCATCAGTACAGAAGAAGGATAAGCTGCAGTACCTCCTGGCACATATATGCCAACTTCTTCTAAGGGCCTGACCTGCTGCCCCAGTATTACACCCTCTTCCCCCGTAACCATCCATGAATTTCTCTTTTGTTTTTCATGGAAAAAAATTATATTTTCAGCAGCTGTTTTTAAAGCCTCTATAAATTCATTATCTGTCATTTTATAGGCATCTTTTATTTCCTGACCTGTTACCACAATATTGCCCGCATTTACCTTTTTGCTGTCAAATTCATTAGTGTATCTTATAAGAGCTTCATCTCCATTTTTTCTTATATCCTCCAGTATGCTATTGACTCTTAAAATTACACTGTGCTGAGTTTTTTCCCCTTTATTCCTAAAATTATTCAAATACGTTTTTCCTGCTTCTGTATTCGCAATTATTGTATTTATAATTTCACTTTTCATGTTATTCCTCCTAGCTTACAACTTTTTCCTTTTCATTAATTTGCATTTGAACTCTATCTATTATTGTCTCTATTTCATTTTTTTTCATCTTCATACTAGCTACATTAACTACCATTCTTGCACTTATATTACATATATCACGATAGATAACAAGCCCATTTTCTTTTAGTGTATTACCTGTTTCAACTATATCCACTATGGCATCTGCCAGCCCCAGTATAGGTGCTAGCTCTACAGAGCCTTCTATTTTTATGATTTCAACATCTTGTCCCAATTTTCTAAAATAATCCCTGGCTACATTGGGATATTTTGTTGCAATTTTTTTTCTATTGTAACCGGAATAAAAATCAGAGTTTTCAGGTCCCGCCAGTGAAAATTTACAACATCCAAATCCCAAATCCAAAACCTCATAAAAGTTTTTATTTTGTTCAAGGAGGGTATCCTTTCCCACTATTCCTATATCCACTACTCCGTGCTCAACATAAGTAAGTACATCTGGAGCCTTCACCAGTACAAAATCTATATTGTCTTTCAAATTATGAAATATAAGTTTTCTGCCTTTATTCACAATTTCACTGCAATCTATGTGCGCTCTCTGAAATATGTTCACTGCTTCTTTTTCAATTCTTCCTTTAGTTAAAGCTATCCTTATTCTCTTCACATTCACCATCTAAATTTCTCCATTCTCCTATTTTAATAAATTTCATATTTTTTTTGTCAGCATATTCTCTTGCTTCTTTTTCACTATCAAAAAGACTCATCTCCGCAATTATTCCACGATTTCTAAGAATTTGTGCCTTTTTATAAGCTTCCACAAAATTTTTCTTATCATAATATAAAAGTACTTTTTCACTTACACCGCCATAAAATCTTTCACTGTATTTAAGAGCAACAATTATTCCATCTACATCTATAGCAAAACCTGTAGCTGGTTGTTCATCTCCAAATTGGCCCACTAAATTATCATATCTTCCCCCGCTCAGTATATTTCCTCCAAAACCGTGGGTGTATCCCCTGAATATTATTCCAGTATAATAATCTATATGATAAACCATGCCCAGATCCACAGATAAATAATCCTGAAGCCCTATACTTTTTACAATTTCATACACTTCCCTGATATTATCTAAATATCTTAAAGCACTTTTATTATTTGTAAGAGCAGATGCTTTTTCAATTACCTCAATTCCTCCAAACAACTTGGGCAGTTCATTTAAAATATCAAAGGAATTATCATTAAATTTGTTCTTGTTTACATATAATATTTCATTTAATGCTGTAAAATTTTTACTGTCTATACTTTTCCTCAATTTTTCCTTCTCTTCAAGGTTTATATCCAAATCATCTACCAGTGCTTTAAAAAGTTTAGCATGACCAATTTCTATTTTGAAATTTTTAAGCCCACAATTTAATAAAGATATTATTCCAGTTATTATAACCTCTGCATCTGCAGTGATGTTATCTGATCCTATAACTTCAATACCTGACTGGGTTATCTCGCTATTTTTTCCATTTAAGCTCTCATTTGCCCTGTATACATTTGAGTTATAACATAATCTAAGTGGATGAACAGCCTCTTTTAATTTTGTCCCTGCGATTCTCGCGATGGGCGTAGTCATATCAGCTCTCAATGCTAAAATTCTTCCTTGATTATCAATTAATTTATATATTTTTTCCTGAGGCAATATCGAATTTTTCCCATTAAATGTATCATAAAATTCTAAAGTTGGAGATTTTACCTCCATAAATCCACCGCAGACATAAGTTTTTCTCAATATATTTTCTATATCTACTTTTTTTCTGCATTCCTCAAATAGAATATCCTTTGTTCCATCAGGTATATACTTTTTCCAATTTGTCACAGAAGTCACTTCCTTATTTTATCATGCTAATGCTTTAATTCAATACAGTGATAAATTAATCATTATTGTTATTTTACCAGTTAATTTATAAAATAGCAACCCAAATAAAAAATATATAGCAAAAATTTATAGGTTCATTTTATTCTATTAATCATATTTATATTATAAATGTGCAACATTTTGTTTTTCTATTTTGCTTGAAGATGATATGCATATATATTATATTTGTACTATAATAAGTCATTCATTTATAAGTAAGGAGTGAATTTTCATAAAAGAATTATTTAAGAGAGCTAAGGGAAAAATATTATTAATTTTAATAATAACATGTTTGTATTTATTCATCCCCCCCTTAAGACAAGGAATTAATAAATCCATTGATGTATTAAAAAATATAGATGTAGTTTCAGTTAAAAATTATATTTTAAGTTTTGGTGTACTTGCACCAATAATATCATTTTTTTTAATGATACTTCAATCAATAATTGCCCCTTTACCCGCATTTATAATAACTTTTGCCAATGCAGGATTATTTGGATGGATAAAAGGTGCCATTTTATCTTGGTCAAGTGCTATGGCAGGGGCAGCTCTTTGTTTTTACATAGCCAGATTTTTAGGCAGAGATATAGTTGAGAAACTTACATCTAAAACTTCTATAAAAAAAGCAGATGAATTTTTCAAAAATTACGGTAAATATGCTATATTAATTGCCAGATTATTGCCTTTCATATCCTTTGACATAGTGAGTTATGCAGCTGGTTTAACTTCTATGGGATTTTGGCCTTTTTTCATAGCAACTGGACTAGGACAACTTCCTGCTGCCATTGTCTATTCTTATATAGGAGAAATGCTGACAGGTACGGTTAAAACTTTAGTAATTGGATTATTACTTTTATTTGCAGTAACTACCCTAGCTGTTTTATTAAAAAAGATGTGGAATGATAAAAATAAATAATATAAAGCGAAAAAAACACCAGCTAAATTGAAGCTGATGCTTTTTTATTTGGCAGCTTTCCCATTTCATCATAAATAAGATACCCGCCAACATAACAGGTTTATATTATCCATTTAATAAAATAACTATCTTTCATTTCCTAAAAAGCAAAGTGCAAGCATTCCATTTCCACAATGAGTAGCCATTCCAAGCCCCAAAGTATTTATAATAAACTTGTTATTGTGAAATTCTTTTTCCATTATTTTTTTCAATAAATTTGCATCTTCCAAACAATCACCGTGAGAAATACCTATTACCTGATTCTCAGTACTTATTGCCCTTTCCCTGAATCTATCTACTAAATATTTAATACCTTTTCTTCTTCCCCTCACATTAGCCATATTTTTAAGGGATCCATCCTGAGAAATATATATAATTGGCTTTACATCTAAAAGAGTTCCTATAACTGCCTTGGATGAAGATATCCTCCCACCTCTTTTTAAATGTTTTAAATCTTCCACCATGAACCAATGATTTACCTTTAGTTTGTTCTCATTTAACCACTTGACAATTTCATCTCTGCTTCGGCCTTCTTTTGCCATTTTATAAGCAAAATATACTAAAAGTCCAAGCCCTATAGAAGCGTCCTTGCTGTCTATTACGGTTATATCTGCATCCTTAAATTCGTTGATTACTGCTTCTCTCGCCAGTTTTGAACTGTTAAAGGTACCACTTACAGCCGAAGACATTCCAATATATATTATCGGTCTTTTTTCTTCTAATAATTTTTTAAATTTTTCAGTAAATCTATATTCATTTATCTGGGATGTATATGGCATTTCTCCATTTCTTAAACCGTTGTAAAATTCTTCATAACTTAAGGATTTTCCAAAATCATCTTCATAATCTTTACCTTTAAAGTGACATATCAAACCCAAAAATGGAATATTGTTTTCTAATATAAAGCTTCCTGGCAAATCACATCCTGCATCAGTCATAATTATAGGTTTCGTCATGAGCATCTCCCCCAACGTAAAATAGGATTAATTTTAAGCACTATAGTAAACATTATACAATACTTTGTCAACTTCACAAATTAATATATTATAAACAAATAATAGCATAAATATCTTAATGTTATTATAACAAAAATACCATTTATTTGCCATACTTACTAGGGGGTTACAATAAATACACTGAAGCCTTCTAAATTCTAAAATAATCAACTCCTGCACTAAATAATTTCTGATCCTTGCTGCCTGGAATATTTTTCATAATATTCTTTCCAATTCTTTCTGAATGAGCCATTTTACCAAGTATTCTTCCATCCGGACTGGTTATTCCCTCTACAGCATAATAGGATCCGTTGGGATTAAACCTTATGTCATAGGATGGTTCTCCATTAAAATCTACATATTGAGTTGCTATCTGGCCTTTGTTTTTCAACTCTTCCATTACAGCATCACCTGCCATAAATCTTCCCTCTCCATGAGAAACTGCTATAGAATGCATATCACCTACGGACACATTATTAAACCAAGGAGACAAATCAGAAATTATTTTAGTATTCACTATACGTGACACATGTCTTCCTATTTTATTGTAGGTAAGGGTTGGATAACATTCCTCTATATCTCTTATTTCTCCAAAAGGTAGAAGTCCCAATTTTATAAGTGCCTGGAACCCATTGCATATTCCAAGTATCAATCCGTCCCTGTTATTTAAAAATTTCATTACAGCATCTTCTATTTTCGGATTTCTAAAAAATGCAGCAATAAATTTTCCAGAACCATCTGGCTCATCCCCTGCGCTGAATCCCCCAGGGATCATAATTATTTGAGATGAATTTATCCCATTTACCACAGCATCTACAGACTCTTCTATCTCATTCCGTCTTAAATTTCTAATTATGACAGTTTCCACTTCTGCTCCTGCCTTCTTAAAAGCTCTTGCTGAATCATATTCACAATTAGTTCCCGGGAATACAGGAATAATTACTTTTGGAGAAACAGTTTTTACAATTGGAGAAATTTTAGACTTCTTATTGAAATAATTCAATTTTATTTTTTTATCTTCCACATAAGCCTGTGTTGGGAAAACATTCTCCAGACTTTCCTTCCATGAGTTTTCCATATCTAAAATAGATATTTTAACTCCAGCTATATCTATAGATTCTTCTTTTTGAGTAGTTCCCATAACCACATAATCAATTTCCTTGAAATATTCTTTAAAATCTTTCTCAGAATCTACTTCTACTATTATAGAACCATAATCTGGTGAAAACAGATGTAATTTGCTTATGTCATCTACAAATTTTAAACCGATTCTATTTCCAAAACTCATTTTACTTACAGCTTCACATATTCCACCTTTTCCTACAGTATGGGCAGACAATATTTTACCCTCTTTTATCATACAGTTTATAATTCTGTAATTTTCCTTTATCTTTGGAAAATCCGGGAGTTGAAAATTATTTCTAAGTGCCGGTATAAGTATTACATAATTTCCATATCCCTTAAACTCGGGAGATATAAGTTTATCTGCTTCTCCTGTGGTAACTGCGAATGAAACCAGTGCCGGCGGTACATTCATATCCTTAAAGCTTCCAGACATGCTGTCTTTTCCGCCTATAGCTGCTATCTGAAGTTTTTCCTGGGCATATAACGCACCAAGTAATGCTGAAAGAGGTTTTCCCCATTTGAAAGGATCCCTTTCCAGTCTTTCAAAATACTCTTGAAAAGTCAATTTTATATTATCTAACTCTCCACCTGAAGCTGCAATTTTAGATACAGATTCCAATACTGCATATACTGCGCCATGAAAAGGACTCCATTTTGCTATACCCGGATTATATCCAAAACTCATCACTGTAGCTGTGTTGGTGTCCCCATTTAAAACTGGTAATTTTGCGGCCATAGATTCTATAGGCGTATCCTGATATTTCCCTCCAAATGGCATAAATACGGTAGAAGCACCTATTGTACTGTCAAATCTCTCCACCAATCCTTTTTGGCTGCATACATTTAAGTCCCGCAACATTTCAATCCATGACTTTACAATATGTTCACCATCCATACTTTTGCCTTCTCTGTTGCTTTTAAAATAGTCATTATCCTCTGGACATTTCACCTTAACATCTATTTTTGCTCTCACTCCGTTGGTGTCTAAAAATTTTCTGCTTAGATCTACAATACAGTTTTTCTTCCAGAACATCCTCAATCTTTTATCTTCTGTAACATCTGCTACTTTAGTGGCTTCTAAATTTTCTTCTCTGGCATATTTTATAAAACTTTCCTCATCTTTCTTTGATACAACCACTGCCATACGTTCCTGAGACTCGGATATTGCAAGTTCGGTTCCATCCAGTCCCTCATACTTTTTGGGAACTAAATCCAGGTTTATTTCAAGTCCTTCAGTAAGCTCTCCTATAGCTACAGAAACACCTCCAGCTCCAAAATCATTACATCTTTTAATAATTTTACTGACCTTTTCTTTTCTGAACAATCTTTGTATTTTTCTTTCAGTAACCGGATTACCTTTCTGAACCTCAGCTCCTGAAGTCAATATTGAAGTTTCTGTATGTTTTTTAGAAGATCCCGTTGCTCCACCACATCCGTCTCTTCCGGTCTTTCCTCCTAAAAGTATTATTACATCAGATACATCTGGTTCTTCCCTCTTTACATTTTCAAGAGGTGCTGCGCCTATAACAGCTCCTATCTCCATTCTCTTTGCCACATAATTTTCATCGTATATTTCAGAAACCATTCCCGTTGCAAGACCTATTTGATTTCCATAGGAGCTATATCCCTGTGCTGCCCCTATAGTTATCTTTTTCTGGGGTAATTTCCCCTTTAAAGTATTTTCTACTTTAACTCTTGGATCTCCGCTTCCTGTAACCCTCATTGCCTGATAAACATAAGACCTGCCTGACAGTGGATCACGTATTGCCCCTCCAAGACAAGTTGCCGCTCCACCAAAAGGTTCAATCTCAGTTGGGTGATTGTGTGTTTCATTTTTAAACATCACCAGCCATTTTTCGGTTTTATCATTTATATCTGCATCTACAACTATACTGCAGGCATTTATCTCCTCTGATTCATCTAAATCCTTTAATTTTCCACTTTTCTTAAGCTTCTTCATTCCAATGGTGGCTATGTCCATAAGACACTTTGGTTTTTTAGTTTTCTTATATATTTCATCCCTTGATCTTAAATAATATTCATAAGCTTTTTTTATAGGGAGGGAAAGTTTTCCTTCTTCAATGGATACAGTATTTAACTCAGTAGTGAAAGTAGTGTGCCTACAATGATCAGACCAATAGGTATCTATTACTTTAATTTCAGTTATAGTTGGATTTCTTCTCTCCTCTTCTTTAAAATATCTCTGGCAAAAAATCAGATCCTCAAGGCTCATGGCCAGACCTTTTAAATTTATGAATTCCTTCAAATCACTCCTGCTCATTCCTATAAATTCATCTAATATTTCCACACTATCTGGTACATCCAATTTTTCATTTAGACAATTTACTTTTTCAAGAGAAGCTTCCCTTGAATCCACCGGGTTTATACAATAATTTTTTATTTTCAAAAATTCTTCATTGGATATATCGCCATAGATAATATATACTTTTGAAGATATAACACGGATTTTATCGCTCTGGGTTAATATTTGAATACACTGGGATGCAGAATCAGCTCTTTGATCATATTGTCCCGGAAGATATTCTACAGCAAAAACTCTTGTATTATCATCCATAGGTAAATCTTCTTCATATATTTTGTCTACAGTTTTTTCGGAAAATATTATGTATTTTGATTTTTCATATTCCCCGTCATTGATACCTTCCATGTCATAACGGTTTACTATCCTTATATTCTCCAATCCGTGAATATTAAGACTTTCTTTAAGATCTTTAAAAAGTCCCTGGGCTTCTATGTCAAATCCTCTTTTTTTCTCTGCAAACAGCCTTCTAACACTCATTGTACTCTCCCCTTGTTTCTTATTTTTTTCGAACGTTTATAGTGTTTTTATAAAAATTATTCGTAGATATTATACCACAGATATATGCCTTTGTGAATAATATATATAAAACTCAATGTTATTTAATTTCTATCCCCTATGACTGCCTACCATTGCTAACACCCAACTTTGTAAAGCGGTGGATAATGAGCACTGCTACCGTTCCCCTGATAAGTTCCTCCAAGATGCGGTACGAAACGGGCAGAACTCCACCGCACCCTAGGATCACTTGATATAAAGTATTTCCTTTACGTTTCTACCTAACGCCCGGGAGCTATTATAAGAATATTTTCTTTCAGGAACTATTCCACTGACTATATGTCCTGTACTCATAATGATTTTTGTCTCATCGCCTTGTTCACAATCCTTTAAATTAATGCCTCTTAAAAATATCTTCACTGCTTTTTTGTTATTGAAAAAACACATGTTTTCCACTTCAATTAGACTTCCTTTTTTTATCATATAAAACCAACCTCGCTATATTTTTAATAAATTGTATGCATAAAGACCTTGAAATATCATCATTTTAAAAAAAATACTGTCCACAAATATGTGGACAGTTTAATTGGTAATATATATTATTTTTTTAATTACTTATACAGGGGAAATTTATTACATAAATCAACTACCTCTTCTTTAAGTTCAGACAAATCCTTATGTCTGTTTTCTACAGCTGTATTTATAAAATAAGCTATTTTTTTCATTTCCTGTTCTTTAAAACCTCTGGTAGTCACTGCGGGCGTACCTACTCTAATTCCACTTGTAGTATTTGGCCCCAATTTATCAAAAGGTATTGCGTTTTTATTTACAGTTATATTTACAGTATCCAAAAGTTCCTCTAGATCTTTTCCTGTAATGTTTTTATCAGTAAGATCCACTAAAATAAGGTGGTTGTCCGTTCCTCCGCTTACAATTCTGAACCCGCACCTTGCAAGTTCTTCTGCTAAAACCTTAGCATTTTTAACTACTTGATCTATATACTGTTTATACTCATCTGTCAATGCCTCACCAAAGCAGACTGCCTTACCTGCAATAACATGCATCAAAGGTCCTCCCTGTATACCTGGGAATATGGTCTTATCAAGAGCAGCTCCATATTTTTCTTTGCATATTATAGCCCCTCCCCTAGGTCCTCTTAATGTCTTATGTGTAGTAGTAGTAACAAAATCCGCATAGGGTACAGGCGAAATATGTTTTCCTGTTGCAACCAGTCCTGCAATATGGGCCATATCTACCATCATATAGGCTCCAACTTCATCACATATATCTTTTATTCTTTTAAAGTCTATTTCTCTTGAATAGGCACTTGCCCCTGAAACTATCATCCTGGGTTTATGTTTAAGTGCCAGTTCTCTAATCTGATGATAGTCAATCCTCTCTGTATCAATATTTAATCCATAGGGAATAAAATTATATAATTTCCCTGAAAAACTTACCTTGCTTCCATGAGTTAAATGACCTCCATCACTTAGACTCATGCCAAGAACTGTATCTCCAGGCTTTAAAACTGACATGTAAACTGCCATATTTGCCTGAGAGCCTGAGTGAGGCTGTACATTTATATGTTCTCCTCCAAAAAGTTCTTTCATTCTATCTCTTGCCAAATTCTCAACTTTATCTACTACGTAACATCCTCCATAATATCTTTTTCCAGGATATCCTTCTGCATACTTATTAGTTAAAAAAGAACCCATTGCCTCCATTACAGCCTTACTGGTAAAATTCTCTGAAGCAATGAGCTCTATGCCATTTTCCTGTCTATATTCTTCCTCTCTAATTATTTCATAAACAGCCTTGTCCCCATTTTTTAATTCACTAAAATCCATTCATTACTCACTCCCTTTAAAATTATTTTGTACCCAGTATTTTATTTGATAAATAAACTATACTGAACCTATTTAACATTACTAATATATTACTTTATAACTTGAATTTACACAAGCATATCAAAATATTTTTAATATTTCCTGTAGCAAATGTGTATGATATAATAATTTAGTGATTTATTTTAATATAGGGAGATCAAATATGGATATTAACAGAATAGTTAATTTAGCTGCCTATGCAGGAAAAATAATGCTGGAAAGTGGTGCTGAAATATACAGAGTGGAAGAAACCATAATTAGAATGAGCAATAATTATAATATAGCTAACATAGATGCATTTGTAACTTTAAACATAATTATAATCTCTGCTTCAGATGAATATGGTCAAACCATATCAGTTATAAAAAGAGTAAAACAGAGAACTTTAAACTTAGAAAAGATATCTCAGGTGAATAATATTTCAAGACATATAAAGGATGAGGCCTACACTTTGGATGAAATGGAAAATAAATTATCCAAAATACAACATTCTAAACCATACGACACAAAGACAGTTATATTATTTTCTGGAATAGCTGTAGCTTTCTTTTCTCTTGTATTTGGGGGCAACCTAAAGGACTTTGCAGTGTCATTTGCCATAGGATGCATTCTGAGTCTTACCTCTAAATCTTTAAGTCTTCTTCAGGCAAATGATTTTTTTATAAATATAGTATGTGGTGCCCTTACCACTTTAATAGCACTGATGAGCGTCCATTTTAATATAGGTTCTCATACTGATACTATAATAATAAGTTCCATTATGCTTTTGGTACCTGGTCTTTCAATAACTAATGCCATAAGAGATACCATAGCCGGTGATTTGATATCCGGTATTTCAAGGGGAATTGAAGCATTTTTAGTAGCCATTGCCATTGCAGTAGGCACAGGAGTTATAATGCGATTATGGATTGTTCTGGGGGGAAATTGATTATGATAATAAACTCTATATATATTTTAATTGCCACTTTATGTTTTGGCATAATTGGCAATGTACGTGGAAAAAATTTGATATTCTCATCCTTAGGCGGCGGCATGACATGGTTTTTGTATCTAGTTTCTTCTCACTATATAGGTTTCTCCAGTATACTATGCTTTTTTATAGCTTCAGTATTTGCATCCACTTATTCTGAAATAATGGCCCGGATTCTAAAAACTCCAGTTACCACTTTTATCATAGGTGCAATTATACCATTGGTTCCAGGAGGGAGTATGTATAACGCCATGCTGCAATATGTACAGGGCAATATAAATCAGTCTCTTTCTATTGCTTTTAAAACACTAGCTATTGCAGGCTCCATAGCTGTAGGCATATTTTTCATATCCTCAGTATTCAAAGCATCTGTGCTTTTTAACAGGAAATTCTTTAAACATAAGCAGATTTAATAAGCCATATACTATAAAATAAATTTTTTTATAACTTCTCCTATGGCACCATTATTATTATCATTTTCTGTAATATAGTCTGCAGATGTTTTCAATATTTGACGTGCGTTGTTTACAGCTACTCCAAGTCCTGCAATTTTAATCATACTTTCATCATTTTCATCATTTCCCACAGCTATACATTCACTGGCAGATACTTTATAGTAATCTGCTAAAATTTTCAATCCATTTCCCTTGGAAACTTCTTTATTAATTATTTCAATATTGTTAATACTTGATTTTGTTGTGCCTATTTTAGGAATATCATCTATTTTTCTTCTCAATCTTGTTAGATAATTTACATCGGGATCCACCACTACTAACTTGTTTATATTATCCCTAGTATCTTTTATAAGCTTTTTAGAGTCCGGTATAATTCTTATCTCCATTCTAAATTTTTTATCTATTTTTCTATTAAATTTATAAAATTTCTCTGTGGAGTATTTAAATTGTTCACAATAAAGTACGTTGTCATCATAAAAATGATAATAAGTATCTTTTTCTTCTCTTAAAATGTCTATAACTTTTAAAACTTCACTTTTATCCATGGGGGTAGACTTAATGATATCTTTATTTTCATCTAATACGAGAGCCCCATTACAGCATATCATAGGTTGGTTTTCAAACAATGGGTGAGAGTAAAATTTCAATGATTCAGGCAATCTTCCCGTGGACATTACAAATTTTACCCCTAACTTGCTTGCCCTGAGTATCATCTCTTTATTGTATGCAGATATAAATTTTTCATCATTTAACAGCGTACCGTCCATATCCATGGCAATAATTTTATAATTCATATATAACACTCCAATTTTATACTTTATTTTTGCAGTTATTGTATTTAAATAATTATCCTGTTGCAAGGTATAAACTTTAAATTAAAAACATAAATTTTATTTATAATACTCTATAGAAGGTGATATGATGAAAAAACTTTTCCCACTTTTAAGTACCATATTAATTATTATCTTTTCTTTTATAGCATGTAATTATAAATTAGATAATACAATACTTTCTTACAAGAAACCAAATAATTTTTATTATACAAATTTACTTGCCCAGAATTTAGCTTTATCTTCCCCTAAAAAATGTATTATAGAAGAAAGTAATTTTCATGATGAAACAGATTTAAAAGAAAAAAATATTTCAGATATAAAAAGCATGCTGAAGATTCTTAAAAAAAATAATTTTATAGATAGGCCAAAAGATCTTCCCAATAGAACTGCCTATAAAATCACTTTTACCTTTAATAAGGAAAAACTGATTATAAACGTATATAATGAAAAATATCTGTCCATTTATCCCTGGGATGGGAATTATCCTATGGACTATATAGATATGAGTAAAATTCCAATATCTTTAAACCTATACTATCTGGGTAAATACATTTTTAAGAATTATTAAATCTATTATTTTTAAATTTTATATTATTGTATCACAGCTGTATCAATATACATATATTATAAATGTATAAATGTAATGAAAGGTGAGCGAAATGTTCATTTGTCCTTATTTTGCATATAGATGTTCTTATAGAATGCCTGAAATCAATCCTGTTTCCTATATAAGGTTTTTAAACGCCAGCCCCAATTCTCCTGCAGTAGATGTATATTTAAATGAACGTCTACTATTTAAAAATCTAGCCTATAAATCCTTTTCCGATTATGTAAATATACCTCATGGGACTTACAACATAAGAGTATTTCCAACCGGAAGTGCTGAAAATCCAATTATAGACAAAAGCTTATTCATACCAGCTGAAAAAATATTTACTATTGCTGCTGTAGACAATTACCCAAATATAAATCTATTACCTATAGAAGATATACGCCGTCCTAAAATCCCCAATAGAGCACTTATAAGATTTGTAAACCTAACTTCTGATTCTTCCAGTCTAGATCTGGGATTATCCAATGGAAATATACTTTTCCCAAATGTATCTTATAAAGAAGTCACTCAATATATACCTATGACACCTGGCGTATATACTATGGAAATCAACACTTCTCACTCTCATAACAGGGTTCTCCATGTACCTAATGTGCGATTAGCTCCTAATAGATTTTATAGCATATATTCCGTGGGGAACTTATCAAGTTCTCCTGAAATTCAAGCATTAATTCCTCTTGACGGCAACAGTTATCTTGAATTTTAACTTCATATAAAGCACTTCATTTTTAAAGGGACCTGTTTGAAAATACAGGTCCCTGCAATAAAATCAATATCCCAATTCCTGATTTACTATTATGACTTTTATCCTACCTTTGTGGTTCTGTCTTTTTATCAATGTATATTCATTACATATTCTGCCGCTGCTGCTGCAATCCACGCAATACCCCAATTTAGCACATGGATTGTCCGCATTTAATCTTTTAACGTTTGCAGGCGCTGAACAATATTTAACTCTATTTACAGCTTCATGTAAACTTGATACAATTTTATTTACACCTGCAATTACTATTACCTTATCAGGTCCGTACAACATGGCAGCCACTCTATTTCCATTTCCATCTACATTATAAAGTTCTCCATCTTCAGTTAAGGCATTTGTACTTACTATATAATCATCCGCTAAAAAACTCTTTCTAAAAATCTCTTTTATGCCTTCAGGTTTTAAATCTTTAGCATATCTGTCTAAAAACTTATAATTTCCATTTCTTAAAAAATCAATTACACCTGTTTCAAAAAGAGACATGGATCCTCCCACAGAAACCGTGTCCCCCTCTTTTAAGATTTCGCTAAGCTTGTCTATAACTTCTTTCTTGCTATCTACAAAATAAGCTTCCATATTGTTTCTTTCTAAATTTTCCATAGTCTTCTTAACCCTCTGGGCAACTACCCATTTCGCATTTTCATCCATAATATTACCCCCTATATTAAAATTCAAATAGGATTTTACTCCTAAATCTTCACATTACCAATATATATTATATCACAAAGTTCTGACTAGTCACCTTATCTTGGCTTGAAATTCCACTGTAAAAACATTGTAAATAATCTTTTGTTATAGTAAAATTATAAGAAGATTGTTACGTTAATTTGGTATAATTATATAAATACGAGGAGAAATAAAATGAAAAAAGGTGATAAAATAGCTGCAATAGCAATATTGATTCTAATAATATCAAGTTTCATTGGAGTTTTTTCATACAAACTATATGTTAAAGGTTATCATAAAATAGCAGTAATAAAACAGGATGGCAAAATCATAAATACCATAGATTTAGATAAAGTAAAGGGTAAACAACAGTTTAGAATAAAGTACGATACCTCTCATTTTAATTTAGTAGAAGTTGAAAAAGGTAAAATACGAATAGTAGATGCAGATTGCCCTGACAAAATCTGCGTAAAAACTGGTTGGATATCAGAACCTGGTGGAAGCATTGTGTGTCTTCCCCACAAACTTATAATTAATATACAGGGAAACAACTCAAAATATGATGAACTTTCAAGTTAAAATCCATATGAATTTAGAAGCAAAGGTGCAAGTATGAGTAAAGTAAAAAAAATGGTTTTCTTAAGTTTTCTAGTTGGTATAGCTTTAGTTATATATATAATAGAGTCTCAAATTCCTGTTTTATTTCCAGGAATAAAGCTTGGGCTTGCAAATACAGTTTCCCTGGCCACATTAATACTTCTCGGCTGGAAAGAGGCCCTAACCGTAATGTTCTTAAGAACACTCCTAGGCTCAATGTTCGGTGGAACAATGTCAGCTTTTTTGTTCAGTATAGCAGGAGGAATCCTAAGCAATATAGTGATGATTATCTTATACAAATATTTCAGAAATTCTCTTAGCCTATCTACCATAAGCATATGCGGATCAATATTCCACAATATTGGACAATTACTAGTAGCCTCCATTATAATCCAGGATTTTAGAATATACGTTTATCTGCCTGTGCTTTTGATCTCCGCCATAATTACTGGATACTTTATAGGATGGTGTACCAAGTTCTTAATTAATAACTTGTATAAAATCCCTATGTTCAAAAATTTAAACGATTAGATTTTGTACATACCTATAATTAAGAGTTATGGCCGATTTTCAGTGAATACCGAAAATCCTCATTCACTATTCGCTGTTAGTTCTTAACTCAAAAGAGGTTGTCTCAAAATTTATTTTGAGACAACCTCTTTTATAGTTTAATTTTTTTCATAAACAATATTATACATTTGCTGCAGCTTCTTTTTTGCTCTGTTCCTGTAAGTCTATGCCGCTTACAACAGCCTTAATAGCCCCTGTAGGACATTTAGCTAGACAAGTAGCCTCGCTGCATTTTTCTGTGCAAATATGATGATCTATTACTACTGCTAAATTGTTCTCAACCTTAAGGGCACCATGTGGACAGTTTTTCACACACAGACCACAGCCAAGACATCCTACGCTGCATGCTTTACGTACAGCTCCACCCTTATCCTTGGAATTACAGTTAACCATAACCTTTGAACCCACAGGTCTGAATCCAATTACTTGTTTTGGACATGCGCTGGCACAAGTTCCACAACCTGTACATTTTTCCATATCAATTATTGGCAGACCCTTTGATCCCATAGCCATAGCACCAAAAGGACAACTCTTTACACAAGTTCCAAAACCCAGGCATCCATACTGACAGGCTTTAGGTCCTCCCTGAAGTAAATTTGCCGCAGTGCAGTCTTTTATTCCTTTATAGTCATATTTTCTAACTGATTTTGTACAATCACCACCACATCTTACATGGGCAACTCTAGGTTCAATAGCTGGAGCAGATTTACCAGTTAGCTTTGCCACTTGTTCTGCAACTGCTGCTTTACCCGGGACACAAAGATTTGGAGGAACGCTCTCGTCTAGCACAACTGCTTCTGCATAAGCTTTACATCCTGCAAATCCACAGCCTCCACATTGTCCTTTAGGAAGTATATCTTCTACAAGTTCTACAAGTGGATTTACTTCCATAGCAAACCTCTTGTTTACGTAAGCTAAAACAAGTCCAAACACACAACCTATAATAGTCATTACGATTACGACCATAATTGCAGTATACATATATCATAATCTCCTTTCTATAGAGAAATCATACCTGAAAAGCCCAAGAATGACAGGGCTAACATTCCAGCCAGTATAAAAGCTACTCCAAGCCCTTCCAACGGTTTAGGTACATCTGCTAATCTCAATTTTTCCCTAAGGCTTGCCATTAAAATTATAGCCATGGCAAATCCTAACCCAGATCCTATAGAATTAACTACACTTTCTAAAAAATTAAAGTTGGAATCAGCATTTAAAAGAGGCACAGCAAGTACAATACAGTTTGTAGCTATTAAAAGAAGATATATTCCCCACATATTATACAATGCAGGAGCCTGCTTTTTAATAATAGTTTCCAAAAGTTGTACGAAACTTGCTATAAGAAGTACAAATACAACTGTTCTTAAAAATGTTAGATTAAAAGGTACAAGCACAAAATGATATACTACCCATGCAAGCATTGAACTCAATGTTATAACAGAAGTAACGGCCATACCCATACCCACTGAAGCATTTAAGTTTTTAGAAACTCCAAAGAATATACAAAGACCCAGAAATCTTGTCAAAACATAATTATTTACAATTACCGCACTTATAAAAAGAGTAAAATAAGCAGCCATTATACTTCACCTCCATTTGCCTTTTCTAGTTTGGCGATTTTAATTTCTTCTACATGTTGGTTATAAACTTTTACTATAGCAACCAAATAGCCTATAAGTATAAATGCTCCCGGAGGAAGAATCATAATCATCATCGGATTATAGGAAGCCCACATTACATGTATACCAAATATGGTACCAGAACCAAATAATTCACGTATTATACCTATTACAAGAAGTGCCAGCGTAAACCCACATCCCATGCCGAGTCCATCAAGGAAAGATGGTATTACTGGATTTTTAGATGCGAACACTTCTGCACGGGCAAGTATTATGGCAAATACAACTACAAGTGCCAGATAAATACCTAGCTGTTTATAAAGTAAGGGTGCATAGGCCTGCATTATAAGCTCAACTGCTGTAACTATTGTTGCTATACAGGTAATGTACACAGGTACACGAACCTTAGGATTTACAACATTTTTAATTATAGACACTACAGTATTATTACAGGTTATAACAAATAAAACACAAAGTCCCATTGTAAGTCCGTTTAAAGCTGTGCTGGTAGTAGCCAGTGCCGGACATAAACTAAGGGCTAGAACAAATATAGGATTTTCTGCAATTAATCCTTTTTTAAATACATTCCATAACTTCATATCTACTTACCTCCCGTAAACGTAGTAACCTGTTGAACTGCTTCTTTAACCCCTTTAGTTACAGCTCTTGAGGTAATTGTAGCTCCAGTCATAGCCTGGATATTTTTCTTATTGGATTTATCTTTTGTAACTGTCAAATCATCAGATTTTTTATCTTTGAACTGTCCTCTAAAGGAATCCTGGGAAGCATTAGCTCCAAGCCCTGGAGTTTCATTGTGGGATATAATATTAAAGTCTATGACTTTTCCATCTGGAGTAACTGCTACCAGCATATTTATATCTCCACCATATCCTTTGGTTACAGCAGGTACTACATAAGCAATTGTCTTATTCCCCTTTTGAGCCGAATACCAATCTTTCTTACCGCTTACAGCCTTAAAGTTATCTGCATTACTAACTAAAACCTTCATAGTATCATTTTTTATTTGAACCTGTTTTTGTGCTGCCACCGGTGCTGTCACATAATAAATACCAGCCAATATAATTCCGGATATAAAACATGTAATAGTCAAATTCTTAGTAATTGCGAAAATATTACTTTTATCTTTATCGTTAGCCATAAAAACCTACCTCCTTGCGCCAAATTTAACAGGTTGTGTAAATTTATCTATTAGAGGGGTAACTGCATTCATAAGCAATATGGAATAACATACTCCTTCAGGATATCCGCCTTTTAACCTTATAAGCGAAGTAAGCGCCCCTGCACCTAGAGCAAAAATAATCTGCCCTTTATTGGTCATAGGAACAGTTACCATATCCGTTGCCATAAAAAAAGCTCCAATTACAAGTCCGCCTGCCATCATATGAAAAATAGGATCTCCTGTAAAAAATCCTGCATTTCCTCCAAAAGCCCATGTAAGTATTCCTACAGTGCCTATCATCACTATAGGAATCTCCCAATTTATATATCGTTTATATATAAGAAAAATTCCTCCTAAAACAAGCAATATAGTAGAAGTTTCACCTATACTACCATTACGTGTTCCCAAAAATAATGCTTTATAAAGTGCTCCTGTGCCGCCAAAAGTTTCAACCAATTTTGAGTAGCCGTCCAATTTTAAAATTCCAAGAGGTGTGGCAGTGGTTACTACATCTACACCACTGGCAGTCAATTTTGACCAGGTAGTCATGGCTACAGGCCATGAAGCCATAAGTACCGCCCTTCCAATATGAGCAGGATTAAATATGTTGTAACCAAGGCCTCCCATGGAATGTTTAGCTATAGCTACTGCCACAAAAGATCCTACAGCCACCATATAAGCTGGAATATCTGGTGGCAAACACATAGCCAACAAAAATCCTGTTAAAAAGGCACTTCCATCTGAAATAGTTACAGGTTTTTTTCTAACCTTCTGAACAAAGTATTCTGTAACTACAGCAGAAACTATTCCAGTTACAATTACCTTTAAGGCCGGTAGTCCAAAATGATATATGCCAAAAATTGCAGCTGGGGTCAAGGCTAAATTAACACTCCACATTATTTTAGAAATAGATTCATCACAGCGAATATGCGGTGATGCTGAAACCGTAAGAACATCTTTCTTTATTTGTGTTTCCGCCATCTTTAAATCACTCCCTTATTATTTTAAAACTTTTTCTTTCTCTTTCTCCTTAGCTGCCTTAGCCTTTTCCCTAGCTGCTGCAGCTGCATTTTCAGATTTTAGATATTTAATGTATTGTACAATATTTCGTTTAGCAGGACATGTATATACACAGCTTCCACATTCTACGCAGTCTAAAAGATTATAGTCTTCTTTGGCTTCTTCATATAAATTATTTTGTCCAAGAATACTCAACATACTAGGATTCAATCCCATAGGACAGGCTTTTAAACATCGGCCACATCTTATGCAGGCTGATTCCACTCCGGTATTTACATCATTTTTAGTAAGTGCAAGTATTCCTGAAACTCCTTTTATTATAGGTACGTCAAGATTTGACTCAGCCATTCCCATCATAGGTCCACCTGAAAGTACCTTAACAGGAGTTTCTTTAAAACCCCCACAAAAATCAATAACATCTTTAAATGTGGTTCCCACTCTTACCAATAGGTTTTTAGGTTCCTTTACAGCACCTCCACTTACAGTTGTAATTCTCTGTATAAGAGGAATGCCTCTTTCTACAGCGTCACTTACTGCAATACATGTACCTGCATTTTGGACAACTGCTCCCACATCCATAGGAAGACCTCCTGATGGTACTTCCCTACCTGTTAAAACATTTATAAGCATTTTTTCAGCACCTTGAGGATATTTAGTTGGAAGACCAACAACTTGTACATTAGTTCCCTGAAAAGCCTTTTTCATATTTTCAATAGCATCTTTTTTATTATCCTCAATACCCACAAATCCTTTTTCCACTTTCAAAACCTTCATAATAATTTTAACACCTGATACTATTCTATCAGCATATTCCAGCATTGATCTATAGTCGGAAGTTAAATAAGGTTCGCATTCAGCCCCATTCAAAATAAAAACATCTATATTCTTATTTGGCGGTGGTGAAAGCTTTACATGGACTGGGAAAGTTGCTCCTCCCATTCCTACAATACCTGCTTCTCTTATTATGCCTATTATGTCTTTTTCAGTTAAGTCACTCCAATTACGTGAAATTGGTATACCTTCCACCCATTCATCCTTTCCGTCATTTTCAATGACTATGGATAAACATTTTCCAAAAGACGGATGTGGATATTCAGTCACATCTACAACTTTTCCAGAAACAGATGAATGCACATTGGCTGAAACAAAAGCATCACTCTTTGCAATAAGCTGCCCCTTTTTTACTTCATCTCCCTTTTTTACTATAGGAGATGTAGGTGCCCCAATATGTTGCCTTACAGGTATATACACCTTGTCAGGCACAGGTGCTTTTTCTATAGGCTTATTGGCTGTATACTTTTTACTATCATTAGGGTGCACTCCACCTCGAAAACTTTTTAACACTCTTTAACACCTCTTTCAATATTTTTTAATGTGAAAATATTATTTATAAAAATAGCTTATATAGCAAATTACGAATTTTATACTTCATAATTTGCTATATATCTTTATGCTCCAGTAAATATATCAAAAATCAAACATCATTAAAATAAAACACGTTTAATAACAGGTTTCATAGCATCATTTCTACTTGTAGATTTATCAAATATTTTTATATACAATAATGATATAATAAAAAGTACTGCCCCGCCTCCTATTTGAAATGCTCTTTCAGAATATCCAATACGATTTCCTATCCATGTTCCCAATAGTGCGCCTATAAAGATTGCAATAAGTGGCAAAATATATACAATAAAAGCGGCTTTTAACATATTTCTCTCTTTTACTTCAAAGATAACATGCTGTCCAGGCTTGGCTCCAACAGGATTTTTTGCATCCACTATGGTTGCATTCTCGCCTGCACACAATCCACAGCTTTTACAATCTCCATGTTTACTTGCCCTAATTTTAGCAAAATCTTGTCCTATTTCAATTACGACACCTTCTGATACCTTTTTCATTTTTGACATCTCCTTGCTCACTTGTTAGCGTTTTCACAATGTCTACCTCCCATTATTCCGTTTATAATATTATACCATAAAAATCACAAATTTGCTCTGTATTATTATTTTTTTTATAACTGTACTAATTTTGAGCAAAATATATTGTTTACAATATTGGCCTTCTTTTTTTACCCACTATGGTATTTTTTTTAAAAACACATTATAATATATTTATAATATTATAAAATTCAAAAATTTATAAGTAGATATTTTAAAAAAGTAACCATTAGGAAGGTAAATTCATGAAAAATTCTAAGAAGATCTTTTTAAAAAATATATGTGAATACTGTATGGGAAAATACATGCTCTTAAACAGCGGACCTTTAATATCATCTCTCATATGTCAATTGTGCAAATATGTAGACATGGACGTTCCTGCTATACATGGCATAATACGTATACACATAAGCGAAAATTACAGCAGAAGTTTTGCCCACTGTTTTAATATCTACAATGGCATTATTATAGATGCCTCCATATATGAATATGCTCTTACAAACAAAGCTATAAGTCATCTGTTCCCCACTTATGTATTGAGCAATGTTCCTGAGCATATGGATTATATAATGCATGGAGAATTAACTGTGGATTCTCAAATTAAATTCAGTGATAAATTTTTGAAAAACATACTTGAAAATATACGAAATAATACTTTTGGGCCTGTAAAAAGATTTAGCTTAATGGAAGATTCCAAAAAAGAAAATCTATTTTACTGCCGTTAAATATTACTCCCTCTACTGTAAAATTCATCAATTAAACGGCGGTTAAACTCCTGGAGGCATAATTCCAAGTGACGTGCCATCCCCATTCCTGTAATATCTAAATTCTTTCAGCCTCATTATTTTAGGATAGTCTCTGGCATACTCTTCAGGAAGGGCTATTTTATTGAGGGTATATTGTGATAAAACAGCTTTTCCTCCTAGAAAGTATATATTTTTAATCTTATTGTCTGCAATAAAATTTTGTATACATCCTATCAACATATTATCTCTTATTGTAGCTAAAGTTAATAAACTATCATTTATGTCATTTACTAAAAATATAGGGCAATCTAATTTTTTGGCCAACGTGCTGCCTGCCAGTGCATCTGCAAAATTATATCCATAGGATATAACCGCATTATTAAAGTCACCGCCTGCATATTCATTTGCTATTTTAAGGGAAGTATTATGTTTTTTTGTTCATTGTTTGTCGCCTCTAGTCTATATACGATTTTTTTTAAACATATTGTAACATTCTATTAACAGTTTGTCCATTTGTTCTGATTTATAGATAGACAAAGACATATTTCATAATATTAACTCAGAAATATGTCCTGTATGTCTAATGGGACTGCCCTTAAATTAATGACAGGTTTTAAAAAGTCCAGTCCAAAAATCTTCTTACCTTTACAGTATCAGAGGCTATTAATGAATTTTTATATATTATTTTGCCATCTTCATATATGCAGATCATACCTATCCTCTCCCCTTTATTTACTGTATAGTTTATTTTTTTAGGTTTTATAATTTTCGTCACATATTTGCATTCTTTCTTTGTGGGAATTATAACATCATTTTCATATTTCAGTTTTAAATCTTTTTTATTTACTTTTAACTCTGCAGCAATATCACCTTTTGAAAATAATTTTTTGAAATTATAATTTTTGTCTACATACTCATATATTCTACCAGTTTCTTTCCATCTCTTGGGACAATTTAAAACTACTATTATGACATCATTTCCCTGAATAGGCGCAGAAGTTATCAGACATTTTCCTGCCTTTCCCGTATACCCTGTCTTAACTCCATTTGCATCTGGAATTTCCCAGAGAATTTTATTTATATTGTGATAACTTCTGGTAAATCCCTTTTCTTTCCCATCTACATCTCTTGAACTTACAATTTCACTGAATATCGGATTCTTCTTGGCTACAGAAGTAGCCACAGCCAGATCATATGCGGTGGAATAGTGTTCTTCTCTGTCAAGTCCGTGGGGAGTTTCAAAGTGGGTATTTAATATTCCAATTTCACCGGCATACTCATTCATAAGTTTGGCAAAACCTTCTATGCTGCCTCCTATTTCCTCTGCAATGGCCACAGCTGCATCATTACCCGATCTCAGCATGAGTCCATATAAAAGTTCTCTTAAAGTTATTTCTTCTCCACTCTTGTAGCCTGCTGTGGATCCCTTTACACCAGCAGCTTTAGAAGAAATTTTTATTTTTTTATCTAATTTGCCATATTTTAATGCCACCAATGTAGTCATTACTTTAGTAGTACTTGCCATTGGAACTAACTCGTAGGCATTTTTCTCATATAGCAGAATTTTGGAATTACTATCTACTGCTACAGCGCACCTCGCATCTATATTAGGTTTTTGAAAAGATTTATCTTCATCCTGGGACAGCGCCCTATTTGGAAACATATTAAAAATAATAAAAAATATTATACTATATACAAAAATTTTTCTTGTTCTCATAATTATTGTAAATTACCCCTTTCTCTACTGAATATACTATTATGAATATTTTTTCCTTAAATAAATATATTACTATTAAAACTTATTCTAAATTAGTATATAATTTACTATTAAGGTAATACTTATTAGAGATTGGGATACTGTAAATTGGAGGAATAAATTCATGGTTATATCACTTATTTTAATATTTATTGTTATTTTATTTCTTCCAATACCTTTAAAAATAAAAATACGATATGCTGATAAAAAATTTACTATTAAAATTTACAATTTAAACATTAAACATAAATTTAATTTAAATAAAGATCAACGTTCTTCCAATAATTCCACAAAAAACAATGGATTGTTCTTTTTTATAAATAAACTTAGATCACAGGATTTCAAAGAAATAAAGATGAAGTCCCCTATTAAAGTGAATATAAAATTCGCCTATGGTCTTAATGATGCTGCATATACAGCATTGATATACGGCGTCATGTCATCATTAAAAGCATTTCTCTTTAATAAGCTGAATAAAATATTTCTTGTAAAACAATATAATTTCCATATAAAACCTGATTTTAATAATTTTTATTTTAAACTAGAAGTAAACAGTATAATTTATATGAGTTTAGTCAAAATTATCTATGTATATATAAAATTATCTAGTTATAAGAACCAATCTAAAAAATTAAACAAATCAATATCAGGAAATTCTGCATAGTACTAATTTAAGAATTATAAGGAGGAGTTTTTATGGATAATCATCCTATAGAAAATTTATTAAAAAGCACAATGGAAAATTTAAAGGAAATGATAGATGTAAACACCATAGTGGGAGACACAGTTGAATCAAAAGATGGCTCTATCATAATACCCATTTCAAAAGTGTCCTTTGGATTTGCATCTGGTGGAAGCGAATTTGATCTGCAGCACGATGACGTATCTAAACCCGACTACCCTTTTGGTGGAGGTTCAGGGGCTGGAGTAACAGTAAAACCTGTAGCTTTTTTAGTTACAAAAGGTGAATCTGTAAGACTCCTGTCTTTAAATCAAAATAACACCTGTGAAAAGGTAGTGGATTCCATTCCTCAAATAATGGATTTACTTCGGGGAATGATGTCTTCCAAGTGTAAAAAAACCAAAGAAGATTCCTATCACAAGGCAAGAAATGAAAATGAAGCTGAAAAAGATCACAGCGAAGATAATCTTTCCTAAAATAACTTATTATATCTGATGCATTTTAGTGATATTAAAACATAATTTTAAATAATTATGTTTTAATATCACTTTATTTCAAGGCTGCCATTGCTTAAAGCAACCCTAGCTTTGTAAAGCGGTGGTAATCGCTGCTATGATTCTGTATAAATTCTTCCAAATTTCAGGTGCAAAACATTCCTTATGAGAAGACTCCATCTGAACCTTAGAATTACTTCATATTTGAACCAATACTATACAATTAAAGAATCTAAACTTGGAATATTGTCTACATTTTCAAGTCCAAAATACTTTAAAAATTCTTCTGTAGTACCATACAATATGGGCCTTCCAGGAACATTTAACTTTCCATTTTCTTTTATAAGTCTCTTTTCAATCAAAGTGGATATAGCTTTATCACTTTTTACCCCTCTTATTTCATCTATATCTATTCTAGTTATAGGCTGCTTATACGCAATAATAGTTAAAGTCTCCAGTGATGCTTGAGATAAAGATTGTTTTGAGTTATTTCCCAGCAGGTTTTCAACATAACTGCTGTTTTCAGATTTTGTGACCAGGCTATATCTGTCATTATCTTTTAAAATCTTTATACCTCTGCAGCCTTCTTTATATGTAGCTATCATTTCACTGAGTAAATTTTTTGTGAATTCTATATCACATTTTATTATTAATGCAATTTGTTTAATACGAAGAGACTCGCCGGAAACAAATAATAGTGATTCTATTATAGAAAAATAGTTACTTTTTGACAATCTCTTCTTTTCTAGAATTTCATAAGCATTTTTATCACTTTTGTTTTTCATTTTCAATTACCCTTTCTATATAAATTTCACTAAAATTTTTACTTTGCACTACAAATATTACTTTAAGCTTTATAAGCTCTAGAAGTGCAAGAAATGTAATTATCTTTTCTATTTTAAAAGGACAATTTTTCATAATAGATGAAAATTCAACTTTTTTCTTTTTATATGTAATATCCTTTATATAAATTATTTTATCTTCTAATTTAAATTTATCCATAGATATCTTTTTATACAACACAGTTTCATTATTAAATTTACTTGCATACTCTTTCATCATCCTGGTATAGTTTTTATACATGTCCAACATAGTTATACCCTTTAAAATCTCTGATATATCTTTTCCCTTTACCTCTATTATCTCTGGCTTTTTTCCATACATTCTACCTATATTGTCACATCGACTTCTCAAAAACTCAGCTGCCATTTTAAATTTTTTATATTGAAGAAGCTTGTCTACTAATTCTTTTCTAGGATCTTCTTTTTCATTTTCATCAGTTTCATCTAAACTTACTTTTGGGAGAAGAGTTTTTGACTTTATTTCTATAAGTGAAGCTGCGATAACTATGAACTCAGATGTTATGTTTAAATCCATATCCCTCATATCATTTATATATTTTAGGTACTGTTCTGTAATTTCATAAATTTTTATATCATATATATTCATTTTATTTTTTTTTATAAGATGAAGCAATACATCAAAAGGGCCTTCAAAATTTTCTATTTTTATATTCAAAGACATCTAGATACTCTCTCCTAAATTTTTAGCTAAATATTTTTGTCCATATTTTATTCCGGTATTTAATTCAATTTTCATTATACGTTCTAAAATTCTTCCTATAGATTTTCCATCTTTTATTCCCTGAGAAACTATATTATTTCCATTTAAGGAAGTCTTATAATTACGTAAATTATCAATGTAATTATATATTTTATATTCCAATTTAGGATTCCAGCTCAAAAATATAAGCCCATAATCATTTAGCTTTCTCAATATGGTATATAATTTATAATTTTCCATTGTATCTGTCAGCAAATCAACTACTTTATAAGAATTTTCGATAAAACATTTCATAGTACTTCTCAATTTTCTATCTAAAATTGAGTTTTCAACTAATATTCGGGCATACTTTTCATCTCGCAGAGAGTAAAACAACCTAAGAATTCTTACATCTACACTTGCACAATTGGTTTCATTTTCAATGCCATTTATGACTTTATTTCCTAAATAGTGTTTATCTATGCTAAATATTTTTAAATCATTACATAGATAAATATTTTTTATCCACTCATCTTCACAACACAAAAGATATATTTCTTTTACTATTCTATCACTACTTATGGTATTAAATATACCTTTATCAATGCATTTTTTTATTTCATCCCTATCTTCCAACTTGAAATTATACCTGACAGCATATTTTACGGCCCTAAATATCCTAGTAGGATCCTCTCTGTAACTATTAGAATGTATTTTCCTCAAGACTTTATTTCCTAAGTCCTGCATGCCTCCATAGATATCTATGATATCTTCCCCTTCAATATCATAGGCCAATGCATTTACAGTAAAGTCCCTTCTATATAAATCCTCATGTATATATGATGGAGAAATAGTAGGCAGTGCTCCATTTCTAAAATAGCATTCTTTCCTGCATCTTATTAAATCTATACTAACACCATTTTTAAATACCAGTGAAGCTGTTTGAAACTTGATATGATACTGACAATATTTTAATCCCTGTAATTCATTTAAAATATCATTGGGACTGCCATCTATACATATGTCAATATCTTTTATCTGGTTTCCTAAAATAGCATCTCTAACAGCACCACCAACTATGTAACACTTTATTCCCTTATGACTGCACAAATCTCTTATTGAGTTTATACTCTCTAACTCACTATAAGTAAATGCCCTCAAAATATCCATATCCTATTTTTCTCCTACAATTTTTAAATAATAAGCAGAAAACTCAAATTGAATTTTCTGCCTTTATTATACTATATATTACCTGCACTAAAAACATATATATTATATTCCTTGAGGTAAAACATTCCTGATATTATCTTTTAGGTTCCAAAATATTCCTGGCTTCTTCACATTTCTATCACTGTGCAAATCAATTTTACCTGCAAGCTCTCCATTTACATATACATCACAATATCCAACTTTTTCTCCCTTTTCATATTTCTTTTTATTCTTATCTATTACACATTTATAAGTAATTTTACTGTCCTTTCCCTTCTCGGTTACAACGGTTAAATCAGATGAGGCTTTAGCAATAAAAAATCTATCTCCCTTTTTGTTTAGATTAACTCTCTCTACATCTTTTTCCTTTTTAAAAATACTTTTGGAAGAATACTTTGAAAATCCATAGTTCATAAGCATACTTGCATCTTTATTTCTCACTTTATAGGTGGGCGATCCCATCACTATTGCAAGCATTCTCACTCCATCTCTAACAGAAGTGGCTGATATACAATACTTTGCCGAACTGGTAAATCCGGTCTTCAATCCATCACAACCATTAAAAAACCTAACCAGCTTATTGTGGTTTACCAACTCTATAGGGCTTTTTCTCCCCTGGGATATAGTTTCCATATATGTCCCCGTATACTTTAATATGGTAGAATGTTTTAATAATTCTCTGGACATAATCCCTACATCATAAGCAGTGGTATAATGTCCTTCTTCACTTAATCCCGTACAATTTTTAAATTCCGTATCCTTCATTCCCAATTGTGCTGCCTTTTTATTCATAAGATTTACAAATGCCTCTTCACTGCCTCCTAAATATTCTGCCATAGCAACTGCTGCATCATTTCCCGATGCTATTCCTATTCCCTTTAGCAAATCCTCTACAGTCCTGACTTCCCCTGTATCCAGCAGCATAGAACTTCCACCCATTTTTTTTGCATTTTCACTGACAGTTACTTTATCTGACAGGGATATTTTTCCGGAATCCACGGCTTCCATACTTAAAAGCATAGTCATTATTTTAGTAACAGAAGCTGGTTCTAATTTTTCATGAGAATTTTTTTCAAATATTACCTTGCCACTTACGGGTTCTATAAGCAATGCAGACTTAGCATCCACATTTAAGTCTGATTTTATAGCTTTAATCTCTGCTTTATCTGATTTAGTTAAAGGTTCAGCTCTAACAGATATGTTCCATACATCCATTATAAGAAATAAACTTAACATTATGCTTGTTAAAATTAGGGTCCTCTGTTTTTTTTTCATTTTACCTTTCTCCTTCCTTCAAAATGTATTTTTCCCGAAATTAGTAATATTATCACACAAATGCAATAAAAAAATACATCAGTATTAAAAATTTAATACTGATGTATTTTTCCTATTTTCACTATGCTCTCGGATGGGACTTTTTATAGACCTCAGCAATTTTATTTCTTTTTAGAACCGATGAATACACCTGAGTGGCAGATAGATCTTTATGGCCTAAAAGCTCCTGTACAGATTTAATATCAGCTCCATTTTGAAGCAAGTGTACTGCAAAAGAATGCCTTAAGGTAAAGGCATTTATATTTTTATCTATTTTAGATTCTTTTGCATAATATTTTACTATTTTCCAAAATCCCTGACGGCTCATTTTCACTCCCTTTAGGTTTAGAAATAAAACATCTAAATTGTATACATTTAATTCCGGTCTTACACTTAAATAATTTTTTAAATATTTTACAGCCACAGAACCTATAGGCACTATTCTTTCTTTATTCTTGGAATTATTACATTTTATATATGACAACTTTAAATCTATATCATATATAGTTAAACTTAAAAGTTCCATTACCTTCATTCCTGCAGCATACATTACCTCCAGCATGGCTTTATCCCTTATTCCCTTGTCAGTACTCAGATTTGGGGAATCAAGGAGCTTGTCTACTTCTTCTATGGTCAGTACTTCAGGCACATTGTGTTCTACTTTTGGAATTTGATAATACAAAATTGGATTTTCATTTATAATTCCCTTAAGCATCAAATATTTATAAAAGTTTCTAAGAGACACAATATTTCTCACTATTGAAGAAATAGCTTTACCTGCCTTTTGAAGATATTGTACATATGCCATTATAGATATAATTTCTACCCCTTCTATATTTTCCTTTCTATCTTTTATAAAGTCATAAAATTTATCTATATCCCTTACATATGCATCCATAGTATTTTTACTCATATGTTTCTTTTCCAATTCTTTTGTATAACCCAATAAAAGGCCATTCAAAATTATCACCTGCTCTTTAGAGTTAGAATTCAAAATTTTAAAAACTGATTAAAGACACTGATATAATTATATATCAGATCTATATTTCTACTGAATATACCATTTACCAATATGCTGTTGTCATATGAATGGGGTTTGATAATAAAATTATATAAAATAACATCTATAAATTTAGGCAGAAATATTCCAAAAAATATCAATATGAAAAAGCATTTTAATACTCCTATAATAAAATTTGATTTTTCTTCATTGAAGATCATAGCAATATTCCCTCAAGACTTACTGCAACAAACTTGATCATATTGGGAGTTAAATAAGCTTCCATAAAAAAACCTATACACATTATCATTGCCACTATCAAAAATGAAATGGAATAAGATGTAATGCTCACTAGAATATGCGATTTCCATTGGACCTTGGATCTATCTTTAAATATCATTAGTGAAAATTCCATGGCAAATACAGATGAAAGTATTATACAAGGTATGTATATTATGTTCTGAGGCAATACACCCAGCAGAGAAATCCATATCCCTTTTATCCCCATCTCGCTTATTATAAAACTTATAGAAAATCCTATGGTAAATCCCTTTATTATATCTATAATAAGTATTATTGGTATTCCTATCATTGTAAGTCCTAAAAACCATACAGCTAAAATTACAGGGATATTATTTTTTAAAGTTTGAAATAGAATAGACTTATAATTTACACTTCCGGAATCTATGGTAGTCGTAAAATTTTTAAGATAATTTACTAGATCACTTTTTTCAAATCCTCCCATATATCTAACACTGTATATTCCCAACACTATACCTGTAAAAAGACATAATAGACTTATAACATACAGCCAGAAATTATTTTTAATATGTTTATTTATCAAGCCTGAAACTTTATTTTCTAACACAATTTCATCCCCCTTTTGTTAATCATCTTCTCTAAATAATCTATGATTTACAAAAGAGTTATATGACTATATTTATATCATCATAAAAGCGCATATGGTCTTGGCATCTATTATTTCTCCCTTTTTTATCATATCTTTAATTCTGCTTTCTTTAACTTCCTTAACATTTATAAATTCATCCTCATCGCCTATATCATTTCTTCCCTTGTATAGATCTTCAGCTTTAAAAAAATATATATACTCATCACAAAATCCTGGACTTGTAACTACCTTACCAATATATTCAAACTTCCTGGCTTTATAACCTGTTTCTTCCTCCAGTTCTCTCATACCACAGACTTTTATATCTTCATTTTTTTCAATTTTACCAGCAGGTATCTCAAGAATACTCTTTTCTATAGGTTTTCTAAATTGTTCCACCATAAACAGTGTATCACTATCTTTATAGGCAAGTATTGCCACCCCACCTGGATGATTTACTATTTCCCTTTTACTCTCCCTACCATTGGGAAGCTTAACAGTCTGCAAATTTACTTCAATAATTTTACCACTGTATATTATATCTTTTTTTATAGTTTTTTCAGAAAGATCCATGTTTATACACTCCTAATACAAACCAATTATTGGTTTCAATTTTATACTTTACAACCGTAATTGTCAATTATAGCTGACTTTCTATCTTTTCCACTAGTCTTTTATAATATCTTATAATTGCTTTTAATTCCTCTTCCCTGTCCAGATCATTTGATATCTTTTCTCTAAGTTCATTTACTCTACTTATAATTAAATTTTGTATGTTTTTTATTTCTTCTAATTCTAGCTCTATTTTCATATTAATATAGCCTCCTTACAAAAACTTCCATTCATTTAGAATGAACGGAAGTCTTTAAGTTTAACTAACCTTATTTTTAAGTCTGAGTTTATCGGCAACCATTGCAATAAATTCGGAATTTGTTGGTTTGCCCTTATCGTTATGTATGGTATAGCCAAAAATTTTATTTATAGTTTCTACCTGACCTCTTGACCATGCAACTTCAATTGCATGTCTTATAGCTCTTTCAACTCTGCTGGCAGTAGTATTGTATTGTTTAGCTATAGAAGGATACAATTCTTTTGTAACTGCTGATAAAAGTTCCATATTATTTACAACCATAGTTATTGCTTCCCTTAAATACATATAGCCCTTTATATGTGCAGGAACACCTATTTCATGAATTATATTTGTTATCTCCTGCTTTAAATCAATAGGATTGTCCTTGGAAAACTTTATTTCATCAGTATCCATAAATGACATAGTTTTTTTAATTTCATCTCCACTGATTATGGTATTGTTGAACATTTGTCTGATTCTTCTTGTAAGCACATTCATATCAAAAGGTTTTATTACATAATAATCTGCACCCAAAGTTATAGCTCTTTGAGTTATCTTATCCTGCCCAACTGCAGATAAAACTATTATCCTGGGCATTGGATCCATATTCATACTATTTAATCTTTCCAAAACCCCCAATCCATCAAGATGAGGCATTATTATATCTAGTACTACTAAATCCGGTTTTTTCTCTTCAATTAAATTAAGAGCCTCCACTCCGTCTTTAGCAATACCTGTAACCAATATATCTTTTTGGTTTAGAAGATAATCATTTAGAATGTTACAAAATTCTTTATTATCATCTGCTATAATTACACTTATTTTTGAATCCTCCATATTTTACTCCCCTTTTCCTAATTAATTCCCATATCTTAACAAATAATAAATTCGACAAAGGAATTTTAATTCCTTCTTTTTTTTGTAAAAATTTTTATACTTTATATATCTATTTGTGGATTATCTTAATAATGAAGGGTTTGTGCTTTTTTATGCAATTATAAAGATAGCATATAAAATGCTATCTTTATAATTGCATAATCTTATTTTAACATATTTTATATACTTTTTTAAGTTTTTCTATATTTTATATTATTTTATTGTTAATTTTTTATATTTTCTATTTTGATAAAATATTTGCATCTGTTAGCATCCAGTCTATATAAATACCATATCCTACTTCTGGTCTGTTTATAAGTACATGAGTCACAGCTCCAACTAACTTATTATTTTGAATTATAGGACTTCCACTCATGCCCTGAACTATTCCACCAGTTTTATCTAATAGCCTGCTGTCTGTAACTTTTATAACCATACTTTTAGGTCCGGGTAAATCCTGAACTAATAATTTTTCTATTTCTATATCATAGTACTCTGGTGTCCCTCCGGATATAGTGGTAAGAATTTTGGCAGGTCCTTCTTTTATTTCATTTCTAAGACCAATCTTAAGCGGCTTACAGCTTTTATTTTTAAGCTCTATATTTCCTTTTCCGAAAATTCCACATTCTGTATTTTTACTTATGTCACCCAATTTAAGTTCTTCATTTACAAATATACCTTTTAACTCTCCTGGATTCCCCTTTATTCCCTTTTTAACAGATACTATGGAAGAATCAACTATATCCCCAGAATTTATATTTAACTTTGTTCCCGTATCTATATCCACTATGGGATGCCCTAATGCTGCAAACATTCCACTTTTTTCATCATAAAAGGTTAGAGTTCCAATTCCTGCAGTGGAATCTCTTATCCAAAGTCCTATTCTATAATTATTATCTTCTAATCCATTTACAGCCTTTACTGTCTTCTCAATTTTATTTCCATTTCTCTCCACCACTATTTTTATATCTTTTCCTTTTGTTCTATTTATCTCAGCTTGAGTTTGCTCCGCATTTTTTACAAGGGTATCATTTACTTTAATTATATTATCTCCTATTCGTATACCAGCCAATGCTGCTGGACTGGTAACCTTTCCCCGAGAAGTCTCTATATCTGAAAGAGCCACTACAAGTACTCCTTTAGTATTTAACTTTATTCCAATTGGTTGACCTCCGGGGTATACGCTGATACCACCGGCTGCAACTGTTTTAAATGTGGACTTTGTCTTAAATGTTTGAGCCAAATTAATACCTTTATCTATATTTTCAACTTTATAATAAGCAACTGACATCATAAACAGGATGGGAATTAACATCCAACGCAATGTGATTTTTATTTTTTTATTCATGCTTTTACCTCCCGTCTTACACTGCTTTTTCTACGATTAAGTTGCCCTTTTAAATATGTTATTATGCTATCATATAGTTGCATCTATAGTTAATGTATTGTTTTTAAATATAAATTTATACAGAAAGTTAAAAGTCACCTTTTAAACATATCTAAAGTAAATATTTTACTTTAATTTGCTATAGAGGTAACTTCCATAATTCTATTTTTCAAATTTTTTTAAATCTGCCATTCTAACAAGCTCTTTAGCATGTTCCAAAGTAAGTGGCGTAACTTCAACTCCTCCTATCATTCTAGCTATTTCATATTGTTTTTCCTGTTTATTCATTTTTTTGATTTTAGTGTAAGTTTTATTTTTAAAAACCTTTTTTGAAACCCAGTAATGGTTATCGGACATGCATGCAATTTGGGGCAAATGGGTAACGCAAAATACCTGATGTTCCTTTGATATATTATACATTTTTTCAGCCACACGCTGTGCTATTCTCCCACTTATTCCAGTATCTATTTCATCAAATATAATAGATGGGATGTGATCTCTATCAGCAAATACAGTTCTCAATGCCAGCATTATTCTGGACAATTCTCCTCCAGATACAACTTTTTGAAGAGGTTTTAATGGTTCTCCCGGATTAGTCGATATATAAAAAGTTACTTTATCCATACCTTTCAAATTGAATTTTTCTTCCAACTTAACTTCTATTTTAAACATGCACTTTTCAAGTCCCACAAATTCCAGTTCATTTTTAATGTTTTTTTCTAAATCCACAGCTATCTTACATCTGAATTCATGGATATCTTTACTCTTCAATCTCATTTTATCTTCTAATTTTAGTTTTTCCAAATTTAAATTTTCTATTACCTCTGAAACGTTTTTCATCTCTTCATATTGCTTTTTTACCTTATCCTTATAATCTAATATCTCTTTTATACTACTCCCATATTTTTTTTTAAAACCATTTATTTTGTATATTCTGCTGTTTATGGCTTCCAATTCCTTTTCATCAAAACTGAAATTATCTTTTATATCTCTTATTTCCTCTATGCTTCCTTCTATATTATAATAACTGTCCTTAAGGGAAGTATATATTTTTTTTATCTGCGGTGCAATATTCTCTATAGAGGCAAGCTGTCCTATAACCACCCCTAAATTATCATATATGGAATTATCATCCTCTCCACCACCGTAAAGATTCATATAGCACTTACTTATCGTACTGCTTATTTTTTCAGAATTTGATAGGATCTTAAATCTTTCATTTAATTCTTCTTCTTCCCCTTGTCTTAAATTGGCAGAGTCAATTTCATCTATTTGATATTTTAAAAAATCAACAAGTTTTTCTCTATCTTCACTTTTACCTGAAAGCTCATATATTTTATTTTTTATATGGCTCAAGCCTTCATAATCTTTTTCATAATCCTTTAACATGTTGTAAATAGAATCTTCTCCATAATAATCCAGGTAATGTATATGGTTTTCCTCTGAAAGTAAATTTTGATTATCATGTTGTCCATGTATATCGATTAAAGTACTGCTTATATGCTTTAAATTCACCATCAAAATGGATTTTCCATTGATCTTTGCCACAGTCCTGCCGGACTGAAAAGATTCTCTGCTTATTATAACCAAATTTTCATCCGAGTCAATTTCTTCCTTATTTAAAATTTCCAGAGTTTTGGGATTTTGTATAGTGAAAACTGCCTCAACAAAAGTCTTATTTTCTCCAGTTCTTATTAAATCCTTATTGAATTTCCCTCCCAAAACGTAGTTTATAGCATCAATGAGTATAGATTTACCAGCTCCTGTTTCTCCAGAAAGTACGTTAAAACCGGATTCAAAAGATATAGTCAATTTCTCTATAAGTGCAAAATTTTTTATGTTCAATTGGAGCAACATAAGCAACCCTCCTACCCAGAAATTATTTTTTTCATCCTTTGAGTTATATCTTGGGCCTTTTCATTATCTCTTGCCATTACAAATATTGTATTGTCACCTGCTAAAGTTCCCGCTATCCCAATAAAATTTAAAGAATCAATAGCTTCTGCTGCTGCCGGTGCAGAACCTGAAATAGTTTTTACCACTACGAAATTATCTACATTTTCAACACATATAACCGTTTGACTAAATATATTTATAAGTTTATTTGACAAAACATTTTCGGTATGTGATATGGTAGCATACTTATACCTTCCATTATCAGACAATACCTTTATGAGTTTTAATTCCTTTATATCTCTTGATACAGTTGCCTGTGTCACATTCATACCACTTTTTTTAAGCCTTTCTGCAAGTTCCTCCTGAGTTTCGATGTCATTTGAATTAATAATTTCCAGTATTTTAGCATGTCTAGTTACCTTCATATATTTCACCTTCACATTCCTTTATCTTAAATGTAATTTTCTCCTTAAGCGTATTAAAATAATCATTATTATCAAATTTAATAAGTCTCCGTTTATTTTGAGATCTTCTTATTTTTATAGGTTCCAATCCGCTTACTTCCATACACTGTTGTCCGTCTATGGATAAATATACATTTTCAAATTTTTTTTCCGCTGCTATGCTTATACGTGACTTACTGTCCAGTACAATAGTTCTGGCAGTTAAAGATTGTGAATACATAGGTGTCAGACATAATACATCCAAAGATGGATGTATTATGGGGCCTCCTGCAGATAAATTATATCCAGTGGATCCTGTAGACGTACACACAATAATTCCATCTCCATTAAATGTATTGTAGAAAGTATCATTTATATAGACATCATATCTTTGTATTCTCGAACTTATTCCTTTGCACAACACCACATCATTTAATCCATCATATCTTTTAATTTCATTTCCATCATCATAACTGCACTGGAGCATATCCCTTTCTTCAACTATATATTCTTCCCTAAATAACCTGTCTAAAGCTTCTTTAACACTATTTATTTCCACCTGGGCTAAAAATCCCAGATGACCTATATTTATCCCCAATATAGGTGTATTTGATTTGAGTATATTTTTAGATGTGTTCAGTATAGTACCATCTCCGCCTAATACTATAATCACATCCAATGTATTGCACTCATTTTCGTCCAATCCAATACAGTCTTCGTATACCTTTATATTTATACCTTTATCTATATTGTGTATACTTTTTATTATAAAGTTTAGCATTTTTTTGTTTAAGTCTTTTGTTGTATTAACATTAATCCCTATATTTCTCATAGTTCCTCCCCATTGAGCCTACCATGTGATAATCCTACTACCTTAGTTATATCTTCATATTTAAATGATTCATTAAAATCCTTCTTAGTAAAATATATGAGATATTCTATATTTCCCTGTGGACCTTTTATTGGAGAGTAATCTAATGAAATTATTTTTAAGTCATTTTCTCTTAAAAAAGTTACAATACCACTTATAACTTCTATATGAGTTGACTTTTCTCTAACTACACCTTTTTTCCCTACTTTTTCTCTTCCTGCTTCAAACTGCGGCTTTATAAGTGCTACTATACTGCCATTATCTTTTAATAAATTTACAACCACCGGTATAACTTTTTTCAAGGATATAAAAGAAACATCTATACTTGCAAAATCTGAATATTCACCTATCTGCTGGGGTGTTACATATCTTATGTTAGTTCTCTCCATGCACACTACCCTTTTATCTATTCTAAGCTTCCATGCAAACTGGCCATATCCAACATCTATGGAAAACACCTTTTTAGCTCCATTTTGAAGCATACAATCAGTAAATCCACCTGTAGATGACCCTATATCCATACATATCTTATCTTTTAAATTTATATTGAATTTTTCTAGAGACTTTTGTAATTTTAATCCCCCACGACTTACAAAGGGAAGTCTTTCTCCTCTAAATTCTACATTAGAACTCTCTTTTACTTTTTGTCCACATTTATCAACTCTCTGCCCATCTACAAATATTTCTCCAGCCATAATACTAGCTCTAGCTTTTTCCCTGGAAGAAAATACACCTTTACTCACTAAAAGTACATCTAATCTCTCTTTTGATTCCGACATAATAAACTCCCTCACACCTTTAAAATGTATGACTCAATTCTACTGTTTTAAGCACATTATTTTCAATTCCTCTTGCATCCAATCCATACAATTTATATAATATATCCGTTTTCCCATGCTGTACAAATTCATCTTCAAACCCTAAATTTATTACCTTGACTTTCCTGCCTGTAGTATTTACATATTCCAATATATAAGAACCCAATCCTCCTCTTATTACATTGTCCTCAATGGTTATAATAGTGACCCCTTTTTCTATTAACTTATTGAGCATAATTTTATCAAGAGGTTTTGCAAAACAGGCACTTATAATTTTAACATCTATAGCCTTATCCTTAAGCCTTTGTGCCGCTAAAATTGCATGCTGTACCATTTTACCCTGGGCTATCAATGCTATTTTACCTTTATTTGATATGCATTCCCACTTCCCCCTACTAAAAGTTTTTAATGGCTGAAGTGGTATGGCATCTCCTCCTCTGGGATACCTTATAGCCACAGGATAATTTTGCTTTAATGCCCATTCTAACATATGAGGCAATTCACCTATACACTTAGGTGACATAATAGTCATATTTGGCATCTCAGTTAAGTATGATAGATCAAATACACCCTGATGTGTTTCTCCGTCTTCTCCTACAATTCCAGCCCTATCTACTGCAAAAACCACGGGAAGATTTTGCATGCAGACATCGTGAAGCAGCTGGTCATAAGCTCTTTGAAGAAAGGTGGAATAAACTGCAAAAACTGGTTTCAAGCCTGATCTAGCCATTCCCGCAGCCAATGTAACCGCATGCTGCTCTGCTATACCTACATCAAAAAATCTTTCTGGAAACTTTTCTGCAAATTTTTTAAGCCCTGTACCATCTCTCATTGCAGCCGTTATGGCCACTATCTTTTTATTTTTTTCTGCCAACCTACTCATTTCATTTCCAAAGGTCTTAGAGTATGTATCAATTGAAGCACCTATAAGCTCTCCGTTATCACAATTAAACGGACCTATACCGTGAAATTTACCAGGATTTTTCTCCGCAAATTCATATCCCTTTCCCTTCTTGGTTATTATGTGTATGATAACCGGATCATTCACTCTTTTAGCTGAGGTAAGAACTTCTGTAAGTTCTTTTATATTATGTCCATCTATAGGTCCCAAATACTTTATTCCCATATCTTCAAAAAACATTCCAGGAACCACCATCTGTTTTATCCCATTTTTAAGTTTCTCAAGATATTTTGCCATTCCCTCGCCGATATTTGGTATTCTCTTTAACTTACTTTCCACTTCTTCCTTAAACCTGTTATATTTCGGATCTATTCTCAGCCTATTTAAATATTTAGATACTCCTCCCACATTCTTTCCTATGGACATCTGATTATCATTTAATATTATTATAAGTTTTGTTTTCCTATATCCTACATCATTTAAAGCCTCCAGTGCCATTCCTCCTGTTAAAGCTCCATCTCCTATAACTGCAACTACATTATAATGCTTGTGGCATAGATCCCTTGCTCTTGCCATACCAAGAGCTGCAGATATTGAAGTACTGCTGTGTCCGGTTTCAAAAAAATCATATATACTCTCACATCTTTTAGGAAATCCACTTATTCCCCCAAACTGCCTTAAGGTGTCAAATTTATCTTTTCTTCCCGTGAGAATTTTATGCACATAGGCTTGATGACCTACATCCCATATAAGTTTATCATGATTCAAATCAAATACATTGAATAAACTCAATGTGAGTTCTACAACTCCCAAATTAGAAGCTAGATGTCCTCCTGTTTTAGATACCTTGTCAATTAAAAACTCTCTGATTTCACCTGCAAACTGTTCTTGCTGCTTTAAGGACATTTTTTTTATATCATTTACATCTTTATATTTATCCAATAAACTAAGCATTTTCATCTATCCTTTTTTATACAGCTTCCCTATTTTTTTAATATAGCTGTATTATAAATGTTTTACATAGCAAATTTATTTTTCTCGATTTAATAAAAACAAAGTTAAATCTTTCAGTTGGGAAGTATCCCCTTTTATCTTCTCCAGTACATCTATACATTCACTTGTAATTGAATTGCACATTTCCCTGCATTTATTCAACCCATAAGTAGTTATAAATGTAGTTTTATTGTTATTCAAATCACTTTTTATCTTTTTACCTAAAACAGCAGTATCTCCTGTTATATCCAATATATCATCCTTTATCTGAAAGGCCAATCCTAATTTTTGCCCATAATAATCCAGTTTACTTATCTCTTGTTTATCCGCAGCTGCATATACTGCTGCTGAAACTATAGAACTCCTTATAAGAGCCCCAGTTTTTTTACTATGCATATAATAAAGTTGATCTATTGGTATTTTAGTATTTTCACTTAAAATATCTACCGTCTGACCTCCTACCATTCCTTCAACACCAGCACTTTCAGAAATAATACTGCAGGCTTTTATAGAATTTTGCCCTTTTCCAATACAGTGCTTAAACATCAAATTCATGGCCTCATTTAAAAGGCCATCTCCTGCCAGTATGGCAATAGCATCGCCAAATACTTTGTGATTTGTAGCTTTACCCCTTCTTAAATCATCATTGTCCATAGCCGGCAAATCATCGTGAATTAAAGAATAAGTGTGTATCATCTCTATGGCTGATGCTATCTCCATAACTTCACTGTAATTATCTTTATAGAGTTTATAGGTTAAAAGAAACAATAGAGGCCTTATTCTCTTGCCCCCTGCATTTAAACTGTATTCCATAGCCTCATATACCCTTTTATTATAAGAACCTTTTCCTCTCATATAATTTTTCAAATATTCATCTAATTCACCCTTTAATTTTTCAATTATACTATTGGACTTCATAATAAATTCTCCCCATTCATATCATCTATTTACCACCTATTGGCATATTACTTGTGGTTAGAAAATTTCTACAGTTTACTGTCAAAATTTTCTTCCCCGCTTTCATTAAGAACTTTTATCTTACCTTCAGCTTCATTTAACATTTTATATAATTTATTACAGAGTTTTATCCCGTCTTCATAGCTCTTCATACTTTTTTCCAGGGATAACCCACCTGTATCCATTGAATTCACTATATCTTCCAATTCCAGCATCACGCTTTCATAGCTTTCCTTTTTCTTAGGCATAAATACCCTCCTTTTTAAAAGCGAACAAACTTAAATTTGCCATCTCCATCTTTCATTATAACTTTCACTTCACTTTTTTTATCCAGTTCTTCTATAGAACTTATTATATTTTTATGTTCATCCTCTATTACAGAATACCCTCTGTTTAATACATTTAACGGGTTATGTGCTGAAAGTAGGGAATTTATTTTAACAAGTCTCTCCTTTTTTTCCTGAAGCTTTGTGTCCATCTTAAAATTCAAAATCTGCCTGAGCTTATCTATGGTTTCATATTGATTTGTTATATATACCAATGGATTATAAGACTTTAAACTTTTTTTCATGAGAAACAGTTTATCTTTTTCACCATTTATTCTGTTTTCAATATACTTAGACAGCATATTCTTATAATTTAATAACCTCTGCAAAAATTGATTCATATTAAATACTGCAATTTCGGCAGCAGCAGAAGGAGTCGGTGCCCTCTTATCCGATACAAAATCTGCTATTGTATAGTCAATCTCATGTCCAACTCCCGTTATTATTGGTTTTTTTGAATTATATATAGCTTCTGCTAACTTTTCATCATTAAAACACCAAAGTTCTTCTATGGAGCCTCCTCCCCTGGCTATAATTATAAGTTCCACCTCTTCAATGGAATTTAACTCATAGATACCTTTTATTATATCTTCACTTGCATTTGCTCCTTGTACTAATGCAGGATAGATTAAAAGCTGAACTTTGTCATTCCTTCTTTTAGCAATATTTATTATATCTCTTACGGCTGCTCCCGTAGGTGAGGTAATAACCCCTATTTTTAAAGCATAGGAAGGTATTTCTTTTTTATGCTGCTCATCAAATAGTCCTTTTTCACCCAATTCAGCTTTTAACTTTTCAAAGGCCAGATATAGTTCTCCCATACCATCTGGCTTCATTTCACTGCAGTAAAGTTGATATACCCCTTCTTTTTCATAAACAGATATCCTGCCTTTAACTACAACTTTCATTCCGTCTTCAGGCAGAAAATTTAAACTTTTAACTGAGTTTTTGAACATAATACAACTTATTCTGCTGTACTCATCTTTTAAAGAAAAATACATATGTCCACTACTGTGAAGTTTAAAATTAGAAATTTCTCCTTTGATAGAACAATTGGCAAGTATAAAATCACTGTCAAATGTCTTTTTTACGTATTTATTAATATCAGATACCGTCAATGTCTTAATATACATAATATTTAACCCCTTAATGCTTTTATCCCTTACACTTTATTATCTGTCCTTTATCATATTTCCAAGTACCCCATTTATAAAAGATGCAGATTTATCCGAGGAGTACTTTTTGGCCAGTTCTATAGCTTCATTTATAGATACCTTTTCTGGTATATCATCTTCATATAAAAACTCATAAGTGCAAATCCTTAAAATTGCCACATCCACCTTAGATAATCTGTTTAATTTCCATTTTCTCAAATACTTTTCAATTTGCTCATCAAGAACATTCTTATTTTCTTCTATGCCATTTAAAACCCTTACTACATATTTTATGTCCACATCTTTTAAATCCTCGCTTTTTTCTCCATAAAACCCTTCCTGATTATCATCTATTGAATTTTCCCCTTCTCCCACAGTATTTTCTTTTAAATTCATTATAACACTGCTGGCTTCTTCCTTATTTATAGTCATTTGAAACAATAATTTCATTGTCAATTCTCTAGATTTTTTTCTATTCATGTTTTCCTCCTACTTGTATGTAGTTTATAAAAATAATTATTGTCATTTCAGATATAATTATACTTAAACTAATATGCTAGTTCAAGCTTATCAAGTAATTCTTAGGTTCGGTGGAGTTTGCCAATAAGAAATTCTTTTCGTACCGTACCTTAGAAAAGACCATCCAGGGGCGTAGCATTGCTTTATCATACCCCATTTTACAAAACTGAGGTATTAGCATCGGATAAAATAATGCACCCCCTGAATCAGAGGGTGCATTATCTATTTTATTCTTCTATGCCATCATTGCTCTCTTCTGTTTTTGGAATCATAACATTTTGCACATGTATGTTTATGGCCGAAACATCCAGGCCCGTCATAGATTCAACCGCTCTTTTTACATTCTCTTGAACCTTTAAAGCTACATCCGGAATCCTAACTCCATATTCTACTACTACATATAAATCTATAGCTGCGCTATTTTCTCCTACATTTACTTTAACGCCTTTAGATAAATTTTTTTTACCTGATAGTATTTGAGTAATTCCTCCTACAAGACTGGCACTCATTCCAACTATTCCATTTATTTCAGTAGTAGCAAGACCTGCAATTACACCTACAACTTCATCGGATATCTTCACAATACCCATATCAATTTCGTTGTTCGTATTTTCTTCCATTGTTGCACCTCCTAGATTTTTACATCATCGAAAGACTCACATTACTTATATTATAGCAAATGAATATTTTTTTTACAATTATTTATTTTATGTAATTACCTTCAAAGCCCTTTTATCCTTAATTTTTAATTCTGTTTAATTTCGATTTCCACATCTTGAATCTGGGATACACTCATAACTACATCCTTTATTACCCTTGTATCCTTGTCTGCCAATTTATCTTTTCCTTTAACTATTACCCTGGCTTTGTCATTCTCTATGGAACATATGACATCTTCATATCCCTTACTCTTCAAAGTAGTTTCTATTTTCATTTCATAATTTGTGTTCATTGCCAGTTGGGTATACTTTTTCTCAGCATCCGCACGATTTTCTTTAGATGCATTATTGTCATCTATAAGACTTTTTAAGGTTTGAAGCGTCTCAGCATTTTTTTGATCTCTGGTAAGTCTTGTTTCCTCAAAAAATTGTGACTTGGACTGAGTTTGTGTTGTCTTTTTACTATCACTGTTGTTAAGAGATATAGTACTTTTACCGCTTCCATTATCCACTCCATTTACATAATTTATAGGACTATTTAACTTTGTAGCAACAACCCCAACACAGATAATCAGTGCTAAAAGAGTCACAATAATAACAGCTTGTTTTTTATTCATTTTTAATTCCCCCTATCTACCTTCTAAAAAATTATATGCACAAAAACATATTTATATACTATTTTTTCATAGGATATACATTTACTTTATCTTCGGATATACCGAACAAATCAGTTACAGCCTTGGATATTCTAAGCTCAGTTATCTTATTTTCAGCTCCTTCAGCTACAATACACACTCCCAATACTTTGGGATTATAGGTTTTTAATATAAGTGGTTCTGACTTGCTGCCGTCATTTGTAGTAACCACTGTACTCCCATTATTTTGTTGAGTGGAATTTCTTGTGCCGCCTGTATTGTCTTTTTCTTCAGTAGTATTGGTTGAATCATTTATATTAACTGCTGGTACATGCTCCTCTCCACTTTCAAAACTTATCATAACTTCTACCTTTCCCACTCCATCTATTTGTTCTAAAGTACTTTTTAAATTTTCCTGTGTAGATTTTTCATAATTATCAGAAGAACTATCTTGTGAAGTTTGACTTTGAACTTTAGATTGTTGACTATTACTATTTTGCACATTGTCACTGCTTATATAATTGCTAGACGTATTTTTTCCATAATCCTTAAAAAGGCTAACAGCAGCAACTATAAGTATCCCTACCAGAAATACTATGGCTAAATTTACAATATTTTTTTTATCAGTATAAATTTTATGATTATTGTCCTTAATAATTTTGTTCAACCACTTTTTAAAATTCATAGATTTACCTCCTACTAAGAATTTACATGTATAATATTCTCAGATACATTTAATTCTTGGCTTAAATAAGTTTTTATCTTTAAAGCTTCTTCACTGTTTTCAGAATTCGTACTGCTTACAGAAGTAGTTTCATCACTTATATCAACTTTTTTTATCTTTTCTACAGCTCCATCTTGAACTTTTACATTTACATCTTTTATACATACCATATTATTTTTTTCATCATACTCTGCTCCTACCTTAACTTCATACTTTTCTTCAGGATACTTTTCTTTAAGATTTTTTTCACAACTGCTTTGTAAATTCATTTCAAATGCCTCTATAGTATCCGAAATATTTTTTTGTTTATAATTATTGAATTCACTGGAAGATTTTCCAGTGCCAAAATCTTTATCAAAATTTTCTATGGCCTTTTCAGTATAGCTATTTATATTGAAATCTTTATTAAATATTTTTATTATTGGATTGATAAACACTGTAATCAAAATTAATCCCAGTACAAATTTACAATATTTCTTCATACTGTTATCTGGCAGGATCATCTCCACTGCTATTACGAAAAATACAGCGGTACACACACTTATCAGCCATTCTCTTAAGGATTGAATCATACATTTTCACCTTCTTTCATATCATAACTTTTCCCGCTGATGCTAACATGGCTATCATTATAAAGAACATTACGGATACACATATTAGGCAAGCCATTACCAGTATAAGAGAATCCCCTGCAGAGTTTATACAATTTACCAATCTTCCATCACTTATAGGTTCTATCAGAGCAGCAGTAAGCTTATACAAAACTATCATAATAATCAGTTTAATTATTGGGAAAAGCAATATTACTACGATAATTACAAGTCCCAGGCTGCTCAATGCATTTTTCAATAAAAATGAATACCCTGCTACAGTAGCTATTGCATCTGAAAGACTTTTGCCCACTACTGGCACAAAATTGTCCACTGCAAATTTAGCTGTCTTTGCAGTAACTTCATCAATGCTCTTGGAAGTAATGCCCCTTACTGTCATGATACCTATGAATATGGTCATTATAATTCCCTGAGCCCACAGTGCGCATTGATTTAAAAGCTTGGTCAGTTTATCTATTTTATATTCTGAAGATAGGTTGTTTACAAACTGAAGCACAAAAGACATAGATATTATTGGTATTATAATATCCATAAATAAATTTGCACTTACAGTTATTGCACCTATTATAATTGGATCCATAACAGATGCTTCTACAAATCCACCTACGGCTGCTATTAAAGTTATAAGTACTGGTATTAGCGCTACCATGAAATCTGTCATCTCTTTTATAGTGGATCTTGCAATATCCACACCTATATAAAAGCTCTTTGCCATTATTATTATGATAAGTGAATAACAGGCAAAATATGCTATATTAGATAAGCCCTCTCCACTAAAAGCCCTTTGTAAATTTGTGAGTAGTGTACATATAAGGGCAATAATTATCAAAAGTACTAGAAGTTTCAAGCAAGCTGCTATTTCTCTAACTCCGTAGGATATCATCACATCCATGATTTTTTTTAAAGATACTTTTCCATCTCCACTTTTTATAAAATCTTTCACATAAGTTTTTGCATCCAGATCTTTCAGGAGTTCATTTTTTGTTTTCATATTTGATATATAGTCATAAAAGCTTTCTATTTGTTGTTCTTGAGCTTTGCTTTCTTGATCTTTTCCATTATCCTGCCCTGTATTTCCCATCTGAGCACTATTTTGTATATCTGTTTCCATATTACTGGTGTCAAAAGCTTGTACATTAAAGCCCACTAATAAAACCACAAATAAACCCACAAGTAAACTCACTATAATATTTTTCATATCAACACCTACATAATTTTTAAAATTGACTGTAATACAGCCATAAGTATAGGGATTGCAAGTACTAGAATCAAAATCTTACCTGCAAATTCAACTTTTGCTCCTAAATTTCCCTGCCCAGCGTCTTTGCATATTTCACTGCAGAAAGAAGCTAAATATGCAATGGCAAGTATTTTAAATACGGTATTTAAATAAACGAAATCTATATTTGCCTTAACTGCTAATTGTTGAACAAACTGAAGTATAGCCGTTATCTTTGTTATCATAAATAAAAATATCATGACTCCGGCAACTATACTTATATAGACTGCTATATCATCCCTTTTTCCTTTAAACAGCAAAACTATAAACAAAGCAGTAAAGGCAAAAGCTACTATCTTAATTATCTCCATAATTTTCTCCTAAAGTTGAAACATAGTTCTAACAGTGTTAAATAGTCTACTCACCAGATTTATCACCATCATAAGTACAATTAAAATTCCTGTCAGATTTGTTAACACTGCATAATCACCTTTGCCGCTGGCCTCTAACACTTTATTTATAAGTATGACAATTATACCTACTCCGGCTATTTTAAAAATTAAACTTATGTCCATCATTTGATTTTCTCCCCTTTTCATTTCTCTACGAAATTTATTTAAATACACATATTACCATCTAAATTGAAATTATCACTATTACGGCTCCCAATGAAAATCCAAGACATCTGTACATCTTTAAATTTTTACTCATTAAAATTTTTGAAACTTCAATTTGATTTTTTATGTTATCTAAAGTTAGCGAAAACATCCTTTTTTGTCCATCTATATCTGATTCTCCAAGTGTTTTTGATAAATCCAATACTGCATTTATATCCTCATTTTTTAAGCTTAAATTATCTCTTTTATCCTTAAACGCATATCTAAAGGCCTCATATACGTTGTCAACAGAGTTTTTCTCCAACATAGATGATATATCTTTAAGGACATCCTCAATGGGTTTCGTACTTTTTGATGCTGTATTAAGGATAGCATCCGGCAGTGGAGTATGTGTATATATTATTTCATTCTGAAGCTGATGAATGCACCTTTGTATTTCCTTTAACTGTTCCACTCTTCTTTTAAAACTTTGCCCATAAATAAATCCCATTCCAGTGGAAGCAAATATTATCATAATACAACCTAAAAGCTTCAACATTTTACCCCCTCCATACTACCGAATTGTCAGTAAAGTCATACACGTATTCTACTGTGCCAGATCCCTTCCTACTGCTCAATACTATTGCTCTCTTAAATATCTTATTTTCTACTATTTCCTTGAAAACCGGTCTGCCATACAGATCTTCTATACCATAGCCATGAATTGTGACAATTAAACTTATCCCAGAATTCAATGCTGTTAAAATACTGTCCATATCTTTATAGGTTCCAATTTCATCGCAAACTATAACATCCGGTGACATGCTTCTAATAGCCATAATTATACCCTGACTCTTAGGGCACCCATCCAATACATCAGTTCTAACTCCAACATTCATCTGAGGTACTCCATTAAAACTGGCCCCTATTTCACTTCTTTCATCTATTACACATACCTTTTTCCCAGTAAGACCTATACTCTGCATACCTCCAGAGATATTTCTTACAATGTCTCTGGCAAGAGTGGTTTTTCCGCCTTTAGGAGGTGAAATTATTATGGTATTTATTATTTCATCTCCTTTTATCAAAAACTTCATAATGGAATCCGAACACTTGATAATCTCCCTGCATATTCTAATGTTTATGGATGCAATATCTTTTATGGTTTTAACTTCACCTTTTTCAATAACACATCTTCCGCATATTCCAACTCTATGACCACCTTTAATAGTTATATATCCCTGTTTGATTTCTTCTTCAAAGGCATATATTGAATAATTGCTCATCCTCTGAATTATTATTTTTAAATCCTCTAACCTAGGTATATATCCACATACCACTTCTTTGGGCCCTAATTGAAGTATCAATGATCTATTAACTCTTATCCTTATTTCCTGCAAATGAGGTGACTTTATTAAATCTCCTATAGCAGTTTTTAAATTTTCAGGCAAAATATTTAAAATCTCTTTAGTATATATCTCTCTCATCTCCTTCCTTTATATTAATTCCTATTTTCATTTTCAAAAAATTATTCCATATAAATAAAAATAAAATAAAAATCCCATTAAAGTTAGATCACTTTAATGGGATTTTTATTTTATTTAATTTCTATCCGAAAGCTACCATTGCTAACACCCCAACTTTTGTAAAGTGGGGATGATAAGCACTGCTACAACCCTGAATTGGTTCTTATAAGGGTTGGTACTGAAATCATTCTTTGTGAGAAGGTTTCATCAAACCTAAGAATCACTTGGTTTATCACAATTAGCATGGATATCCTTAAGGGATATATTGCTGTGGCAATTCGGGCATGTTAAACTTTCCCGTTGACTCAATATATCTTTGTCTACATATACGGTATCATCACAATTCGGGCATTTAACTTCCTCAAAATTTCCTTCCATATCCTTATATGTTTCATAATTTTCATCATATAAATCATCTTGTAAATATGCTAGGTTTTCATCTATGGCATCCATATAATCTTCCGTATGTTTTTGAGCCTCAGATATATTTTCTATCTCCTCTGCCATATTCTTAAGTACATCTAAAACTTCCAAAAGAATTCTTCCCTCATTAGTATTTTTATCAATTTTTAATCCATCCATTAGCCCGCTAATATAAGATACTTTAGATTTAATGGAATCCATGATATCACTTCCTCAATGTTATTTCACTTTAGTATTTCCTAAACCCTCTCCATGTATTCTCCAGTTCTTGTATCAATTCTTATAGTTTCACCTTCATTTACAAATATAGGTACTGATACAATTGCTCCAGTTTCCATAGTAGCTGGTTTCAAAACATTAGTAGCAGTATTTCCTTTAACCCCTGGTTCAGTATGAGTTACCTGTAGTTCAACAAAATTCGGAGCTTCTACGGAAAACGCTTCTCCCTTATAAAATTTTATTATGGCAAACATATTTTCCTTTAAAAATTTTATTGCATCCTGTACTTTTTCATATTCCAATGGAATTTGTTCAAAAGTTTCCTGATCCATAAAATAATATAATTCACCATCTGAATATAAATATTGCATTTCTTTTCTTTCTATAACTGCTTCTTGCAATTTTACAGTCGGATTAAAAGTAGTATCAGTAACTGATCCTGTAATAACATTTCTAAGCTTTGTTCTTACAAATGCTGCTCCCTTTCCAGGTTTTACATGGAGAAAATCCAGTACTGTATACACTTGTCCATCTTGTTCAAAAGTAGTCCCTTTTCTTAAATCTCCTGCTGATATCATTTTATGCGTACCGTTATATAAGCTTTTGTTACTAAATTTAAGCTTATTTTCCCATTCATAGTGCCCGAAGTTTAGCAATTATAGCTATTTTTCGTTTGGTCTCACACTCCAAGGACGTAAATTCGGATGTAATTCACCCTACAACCTCAATGCTAGAAATAGCATTGAAATAACGGTTTTAACCCCTTTCTCATTCTTATTAGACCTGTTCTAATTTTTATCCAATTTTATAGAGCTTTCTATTTAACATTATATATCATTAAATATTATTTAACCATAGTAATACTACCTGTTTAATTTATACATATCAAGTTTTTAGGTGATTTTGATAAAGCTTTTCCACCATGTTCAGTTACTACAAGTAAATCTTCTATTCTCACTCCACCAAAACCCGGTATGTATATTCCAGGTTCATCACTAACTACCATGCCTGCTTCCAGTTTTCTATGATTTTTATAACCAATTACAGGTGCTTCATGAATTTCCCTACCTACTCCATGTCCAAGGCTATGTCCGAAGTTCTTTCCATATCCTTTTTTATCTATATAGTTTCTTGCAATAGCATCTACATCTATTGCAGGTACACCTGGCTTATATTCCTTTAAAGCCAATTGCTCAGCTTCTAGAACTATATTGTATATTTCCAGCATTTTTTGTGATGGCTCACCTATTACAACTGTTCTAGTCATATCAGAACAGTACTCTTTATAAATGCATCCAAAATCCAAGGTTAAAAACTCTCCCCTGTTTATTACCTTTTCTGTAGCCTGCCCATGAGGAAGACTGGATCTTACCCCTGATGCAACTATAGATGGAAAAGATAAATCACTGGCGCCTAGTTTTTTCATCTGAAATTCTAATTCCAATCCAATTTCTCTTTCCGTCATCCCGGCTTTTATAAATTTCACCATGTGCCCAAAAGCCTTATCTGCAATTGCAGCTGCATCTTCTATTAATTTTAATTCATCTTTATCTTTTACTATCCTTATTTCTTCTATCATTCCTTCCATAGGAACAAGCTGACAATCCAATTTGCTGTCATAGATCACATATTGACTGTAAGAAACTATATTTTCCTCAAATCCAAGTTTTTTAATGTTATTTTTATTTATTAAATCTGATAAAAAATCTACAAAAGAAATACCTTTACTGTATTCTAAAACTTCATAATCCTTAACTTGATCTGAAGCCTGCTCTGTAAACCTTGAATCCGTTATAAAAAAAGCCTCATCCTTTGTTATAAGTGAAAAACTCTCGTTACCTGTAAACCCACTTAAATAATTTCTGTTTGGATCTCCAATTAACAAAACTGCATCTAAGTTTTTTTTATCCATACATTTTCTTAACTTTGCAATTCTTTTTTTAAACACTACAATCCCCCCATTAATAAGGCATAACAATTTATAACCGTACCTAAAAATCCTGATACCAATACCGTAATTATTCTCTATTAAACCTAAAATCAATTTGGTTAACAACTGGAATTAGAAAACTATATATTCTACCTATAAAATTTAAAAATCTTAATAAAGCTCTACATATCACTATACTCAAACAATGTTATTTTATCAAAATTTGTGATTATTTGCAAACTCAAAATATCTATTGTGACATAAAATTAACATCTGCACTTGCTTTTATATTTTTATATTTATCCTGCTCCATTCTAATATTGTCTATACTATAAAAATTCTTCTTTTCCCTTACTTTTTTCAAAGCATTTACAATCTTAGCTTTATCCCCTGATATTTTAACATGTGCAGTTATTTTTCCTCCATTATCCCTTGCAAAGTCCAGTATTTGCACTCCCTCTATATGATTTAATTTTTGCAAAATATCACTGTAGTTTATTTCACTTTTCTTTTTTTCCTCTTCCCTTAGCTCTTTTTTTTGCAATTGAAGCGCATTATTTTTCCCATTTAAATTTTTAATAAGAGTATAATTTTCTGATAAAAAAAACATGCAGCTGCAAATTAAGAATAATATGATACCTATATATATATTATTTGCCTTCTTCACTATTACTATTCCACCTTAAATAAATTTATCTTTCTTTTTTAAATAACTTATTTTCTGCCTATTTCAACCTTAAATTAATCTCCCAAATTTTCTTTTTTTCTTCTGTAATATCCTTACATTTTAAATCTTTTATTATAAATTTATCTGACTCTTCTATTTTTTTAATTAGAGAAAAACAATCTTCCTCATCTTCCACATTAAAATTTATATCTTTATTTTGAACGTTTATGTTTTTAATATCTCTTCCCTGCCATATGTACTTATAAAAATTTAAAAAGCTCTCAAATGTAATACTTTTATAATAAACAGACTTTTCCACAAGAGTTGACTTTTTTAATTCATCAGACACATCATTGAGCTTATTTTTATTTATTACGAATATATTCCCTAGTATTAAATTTATTATTAAAAACAATATAATGGTAAATTTAAGTTTTTTATTCTTTTCTATTTTTATCTTTTCTATATACCACTGAGGTAAAAAATATAAACTTTTCATAACCAAACTACCTCTCAATTGAATATTTCCATATTTGTTTACAGCTATTCTTATAATACTGATCAGGTAAATGCGTGTACCCGTATTTATCATTTCATAATGAATTTTGCCAGATCCTTGCACATATAATTTTCAGATAATTTTTCTATTATATCTTTATATGGAAAATCCACAAAAAATATATGAGAAAATCTGAGATCAGGCATTAAAATACTTAATTTCACCCGAAATTGTTCTAAAATATCGAAAAAACCATCCTTGCTTATATTTTTAAATACATTATTAAATACAATTTTACCCCTATGACATGCTATAAAATAAATAATTTTATCTCTCATTAAAATAAATATATAATTTTCATTTATTATCTTATCCTTGTAATTTTCCCATATGTAAAATTGAATTGGCACTATACCTTTAATACGGAATCCAACATCATCACATTTCTCTGCTACCTTCATGTTATGCCAGTTCATACAAAACACCATTATCTCTAATCTATATTTATAACGTCTGATTATTTCGTATGAAAACATTATATTATCCATTTTTTTGAATTTATTTTCAAGCTCCTCTTTTATAATTCTAAAAAGATTTTCCCTATTCATTTTGGGCAATTCCATAAATACTATATATATTTCTTCTCCATGGACCAAAATAATTAGATTCCTATTTTTCAATTTCACTTTAATATCTTTTATGGAAATAACACTTTTATTAATCTTATTATTATTAAATAGATCAAATATGGAATTTTTATTGGATATTTCTCTATACATTATATTTTTATTATTTACTTCTAAAAATATCTTTTTATGCATTTTTATCTACACTCCCTTATCAAAGGAATAATCTACACAACTATACACAAATCCAGTTTTTCCAAGCTCATATTCATAGGTTTCTTCTTTATAAAATTTTCCATTAAATATGTACTCTGCCTTAAAACAATCTATATTACTATCATAATATATATAACATTCTTCAAAATATATCTTAATATTATCCATAGAGCATATATTCTCTTTTAAATTATCTTCTTCATAAGGTATATTCTCCGCCATATATTTATCTAATTCAGTTAAAAGATATTCTCTATACTTTTCAGTTATATCCACTTGAAGGCATTTTTTATAATCATTCAAATTATTTGATCTTATATTCATCTCCATGCTATAGCATCCGAGGGAAATAAAAATACAAATGCACCCTATAAACAATACATATATCAGTATAAATCCTCTCTCAGCTTTTCTCTCTCTATTACAAAACATCTTTTATAAACATTACCTTTCTCTGTACTTATGGATATGTAAAATACTCTTCCATGTCTTTCCACTTTAAAATCCTTTATTCCTTTTAATACATTATTCAAGGTGGATGAATTGCTAGAACCATAGGAAATAACAATATCAGTGTTTCTGTATCTTTTTATATAATCATAGCCCCTATTATCATATCTTTTTAAAATAATCATATTGTCTTTTATATCCGTATATTTTGCACTTTTTACCTGATGCTCTATTATCATAAATGCCTCATTAACATAAAACCATTCCCTGCTATAATTTATTTCCTCCCTATGAAGTTTCATATATTTTGATATAACCTTTATCTGTATGGTAGTTATGGATGCCACTAATGACACAACTATGAGCATTTCTATGATTGTAAAACCCTTTTTTAATCCTATTTTACTTTTTATAATTTCCCTTATAAAATTCACACTCATCCACCTTGATTTTCCCATATGTTTTTCTATAAAGCTGTAAATTTATCTTTAACACATTATTCTCCATTACATTTAAAACAATATAAGGCTCTTTCATAGGTTTCACATCTGAAAATAAGTTACCGGCTTCTATCTCTTCAATATCTTCGAATTTTATTTCATTACAATTTATATATATTCTGCCGTTTTTGTATAAATCCAGAATATCTTCACGACTAAAATTATATATGATATTGTTTTTTACATACTCCATAATTAAAGTACAGCTACTTACCCCCTCATTGTATTTTTTTACTTTAACAGTATCTAGCTGTATAAAAAGAGCTGTCATGAACAGCAGTGAAAAAACTGTTATACTGCACAATACCTCTATTAAAGTAAAACCTTTATTAACCATGACTTTATCTATATCATTTCTTCTTAATTTCAACATCAATACTTTATCTCCACATAAGCAGTACCTACGCACATGGTAAGACAATGGATTTCTCCTTTCCTGTCTTTAAACTTTATACTACAAGCATCCTGAGTTATTCCACGATTATCTATTTTTATTTTATTGTCATCTCTTACCTTATTTAAAATAAATCCATCCGGCAATTTCATTTTGAATATTTCATCCAGACCTATAATAAAAGTTATACTTTCATTATTTTCATCAAAATAAATGTATCCACCTTCTTTTCCATTGTCCCTGCAATAGGCTTTAGATTTATTTATAAAATTTATAATGTTATTATCAGTTAGATCCACCTCTACCTTATTTGTAATCTTGCTAAAAGCGCCTAAATTAATCAAACTGAAGCTTAAGAGTATGGAAAATATACTCATCACCAAAAGTAATTCCAATAATGTGAAACCTTTTGTTTTAATTCTGCAAATCACAAATTCACTCTTCATTCGAGACATTCTTAGGGAATATCTGACTATTTCCCTTTTTAACTGTATAAGAATTGTTCGCAGCATTGATTTGCAACGTGTATGTATTGTTATCACTCTCATAGCTTATATTAATGAGCTGATCATCACTGCCTGCTGAAATGTTTGTTTTTTCTGCGGAAGTAAGTGCTGATATACATTCTTTCACATTAGTTTCATCAAACTTTCCATCATTATCACCATAACTGGCCATAGCTGCCGTTTCTATTTGCTTAGCCGTGTTTATGGCCTTGGTAGTTCTGACTTTATCTTGATAAGCAGAAAATTTAGGGACCATAAAACCTAAAAGTACTAGAATTATAGCAACCACTAACATGAGTTCTATAAGAGTAAATCCCTTTTTTATTTTATACCTGTATGTTCTTTTCATATTTTAATTACCTTCTTTTAATTTTATTTAAAAACTACAATGTGGAATCCATTATAGTAAAGATGGGCATAAGTGCTGATATAATAAATACTCCTACAAACAGTGACAAAAATATTATTATAACAGGTTCCACGAACTTGCTCATTTTCTTCAAACATCTATCCAATTTATTTCCAAATAATTGTTCCAGCTTTAAAAACATATTATCCATATCTCCTGTCTCTTCTCCCGTGGAAATCAAAGATAAGAATAATTTATCATTGATTTTTGTTCTACTAAATGCCTCATATAAATTTTCCCCTCCTTCTATATATTTTATTGACTCTTCTATTTTTCTGGACATGATTTTATTCTCCATAAGCTTACTGGTAATTTTAAGAGCTCTAACTATGTTAACTCCTGATTTAATAAGTATGGCCATTGATGAGCATATTTTAAAAATCATCAGATCATTGTAAATTTTATTAAAATAAGGGATTTTAACTTTTATATTTTCCAACATTCTAATACCGCTATAGCTTTTACGGAATTTATAAAACATCATCAACATGAAGATCAAAATTGCTGAAATCTGTATACAGTAAAGCCTAAAAAATTGACAGCTGTATATGACAATTCTAGTTAAAACAGGTACCTTTCCTCCATTAGAAATTATAATATTCATGAACTGAGGTACTATGTCAACCATTAAAAACAACATGACAAATATAGAAGTTGTAAATGTAACTACAGGATATATAAGAGAAGCCTTTATAGCGCTTATGATGCCGTAGTATTTTTCATAATATTCAGATAATTTTTTGAATATTTCATCCATTCTTCCACATTCCTCACCTATTTTAATCATCTCTACCATAAAAATCGGAAATGTATTTCTGAATTCCGCCATGCTTTCATACAAGTTTTTTCCTTTTGTTACTTCTTCCTTTACAATTCCCAAAGCCCTTTTCATTAAACTTTTACTGCACTGTTTTTCCAAGTCATCAAATGCCTTGGATACAGATATTCCAGCACCTAACATAATACTTAATTGGCTGCATAAAATACTTATATCCATCATGTTAGGTTTTTTAAAAAATATCTCATTGTATTTTTTTACATATACCTTGTTATATATAAAATATTGTTTTTCTCTTAAAGAGGTTTTTAATTGGCTGAATTTATATTTTTCACATTTACCCCTAATTTTTTTACCGCTGGTATTTATTGCCCAGTACTTTATTATAATATTCACCTCCTTTACTGCAAACACACTCTGAGAAACTCTTCATAAGTAGTAACACCTGCTTTAACAAGTTGTATGCAATTTTCCTTCATGGAAACCCCGCTTGACTCTTTTATACTATTTTCAAGACTCAATTTACTGCTTTCAGAAAAATTTCTCACATCATTATCTCTATAGGAAATCTCATATATCACTGTCCTGCCCTTGTATGCCTTGTAGTTGCACTTAACACATCCCTTTCCCTTATATAAAGCTTGCTGAGAAGACAGATTCAATTTTATAATTTCTTCTGGAGAAGCTTGGTATTTCGTTTTACAATAGGGACATATTTTCCTGACCAATCTTTGAGATATTACACCTATAAGTGCATCCTGTATAAAGTATTCCGGTATCCCCATGTCTTTAAGTCTTATTACGGATTCAACTGAATTATTTGTATGCAGTGTGCTTATAACCAGATGCCCCGTCACTGCTGCCCTTACGGCCATATGTGCTGTTTCTTCATCTCTTATTTCTCCAAGCATTATAACATCTGGATCCTGCCTTAACGTGCTCCTAAGTCCCCGTGCAAAATCAAGTCCTATTTTCCAATTTACATTTACTTGATTTACATTATCCAGTATGTATTCTACAGGATCTTCTATGCTGACTATATTCTTTTCCCTGCAATTTATATTATTAATCATGGAATAAACCGTAGTGGTTTTTCCGCTGCCAGTAGGCAGTGGAACAAAATTGCGACATTCAAAGCAATTACTATTTTAAAAGACAGTCAAATAACAACAAACACGGTTGGAGATAAAATTAAGAAATACAGGCTAATTAGTAATCTTTCCCAAAGAAAATTAGCCAAGCTAACAAAAACATCTAAGACACGCATATATTCTTTTGAGTATAACAAATTATGCCCAAAATTAGAGCTACTAAACAAAATGGCAGAGATTTTTAAAATTGATGCTAAACAGTTTATGGATGATTATCTTCTATTTATATATAACCCAAATTACAAAAATTTTTTTATAGAATTAAAAGCTAAAAATGATTGGACTTATAGAGACATAAAAAATATTCTTGGGTTTTCTTTATCTAACTATTTAACATGGCAAAAAGGTATTAAAATTTCAAAGATAAATTATATTAAATTAAGAAATGCTCTATTTAAATTGAAAATTTATGATATGAAAAAATACATTATATATTAATGTAAGTTTTTAGAAAGCCCTGGATTTCTCCAAGGCTTTCTATTATTGAGGTGGGTTGCAAATACTGCAAGGCGTATATCCTTGTGATTTAGCATCTCCTAATGATATTGGTATTTGGCTTCTAGCTAAATATTTACATCCTGCTCTGTGATATTTCTCACCAGTTTTGGTTACATAGACAGTTTCGCTTTGATTTGTTGTGGATGACTGTGTAGGAGCCTGTTGCTGTATAGTTGAAGTTTTTTGATTGTTGCTACTGCTAGTGCTTGATGCAGAGCTGGAACTTGAAGGCGCACTTATACCGTCTCCTTTAGTGGTACCATTAGGATTTATGGTCCACAGTCCTCTGCTATTTTCTCTGGCGCTTGCACAAAATTCCCTAAAATATTCAGCATATTTTACATTAGGTTGTACAGTCATCTGTTCAGCATAACCATTATAGGCTAATATGGCATTAAACATCTTATTCCTAATTTCATCTTCAGTTATTTCAGTCGGAGGCTCAATCCACACATATCTAAGCAACCTTCCATAAGTATCTGTATTTCCTACATCACTTTCCAGATATACCGTTTTCCCATACAATTGTGACTTCGTATAATTAGATGCTTCTTCTCCATATTGCTCGTGCTTTGTTGTGCTTTCAGGAGTATTTACACCGATAAATCTGACTTTTTCATATTGCCCATTTTCTAATGTTACCCCTATGGTGTCACCATCTGTATGATGGGTTACAGTGGCTTTTTCTAGCTTTATTGGTGATTTAATTTCCTGAGTTTTAGTCGAAGTGGTATCTGTTTTGGTAGTTTTAACTGCACTCTTAACTGGTGTATTGGATTTTTTAGAAGTAGTACTTTGGGTTTGTGCATTAGAGACCACGTTGGATTCTTTGGACTGAGTATCAGGCATATTAAATGCTCCAATCCACATTATTATGAAAGAAACCAATAATGCTGCAATTGATTTCTTAGATTTATTTCTAAATGCATCTATGGCAGAAAAAACTACAAAAGGTAATGCTACTACAGCCAAAAAAGTCCAAAAGCTTGATGTAAGAGCTGCTAAGCAAATAAAATAATAGATTGAAGCGACTATCATTTTAGGTTTTTTCCCAGATCTAAATCCAGGTATATGCTTTAAAATATCTTTCAATTGCTCATCCCCTTAAATATTAAATGCTATTTAGTTATTGTGGAGTAAATGAAGTTTGTACACTGCTACTCCCCACAGTAACATCTATAACTACTGTATAACCTGATGTTGCTCTTCCTATTTTAATTGGAATAACTGCTTTTCCATCACTTCCTATTGTTCCACTATATGGTGTCGTAGTTGTTTTATAATTACATACAGCAGTTACTCCTGATCCTATGGATCCTGTAACTGTTAAATATATAGTAGAATTCTTTTTAGGATTAGCATTATCTATACTTGCAGTTACTTGAGTAACAACTGGCATAGGTTCTGGCTGTGGTATTGGTTCAGGTTTTGGTGTAGGCTTTTGGGTTATACTTCCCTTAGAAATATCTCCAGCATTTAAATCAGATACCCCAGACTTACCTCCAAGTGCTATAACACTTCCATATGAGCTAAGTTTTGCTTTTACTGCATCTATTACAGAAGTATCAACTGAACTACCGACTAAAATTAATGGTGAATTGTACTTAGCTGCTAGCGCGCTCCCACAAAGTGCATCAGGATAATTTTCACCTGATACTACGTAAACTTTATCATAATTAAAACTATCTTCAAATTGTTTTAATACGGCTGCGTTTGTAGCATATCTATTTGGGCCGCCAATTCTTGTAACATTCTTTAGTTGAGAAGCTATGGTATTGCCTACAGCTCCATTTCCACCTAGTATGTAACTTTTACTATAATTACTACTATCTAAAAATGATTTAGCTTCAGAAGGCAAAGCGTTCGGTGTTGTTAAAATTATTGGCATTCCTTGACTTGCTGCAACTGGTGCTATAGATAATGCATCTGCAAATCCATATGCATTTACTAAAACTACTCCAGTAAAATCTCCTAAGCTTTTAGCAACTGCTAAAGAAGTTTGAAATCTATCTGATCCCGCAATTCTAGTTACTGTAATATCCATATCTTTTAATTGTGATTCAACATTAGAAGATATCGAGCCAGTGCCTCCAATTAGAAATACATTTTTTGTAGCAAGACTTTGCAATTCACTTTTAACATTAGAATCCAACGTACTTTTTCCAGTTAAAAGTATTGGAGCGTCATATTTTTTAGCCAAAGGTGCTGCACTCAATGCATCAGGAAAATCTTGTCCACTTGCCAATACTACATAATCAGAACTTGTCCATCCTTGCTGTACAACCTTTACCGCAGTTTCATATCTAGTTTGCCCGGCTAATCTTTGATTAAATGATGCTGCGTTAACTATTTGACTAGGCATAATCAACAATATGCTTAATGCCAATGTAGCCATAATACTTAAAAATTTCTTATACATAATAATCCCCCTTATTGAAATTTACTATATTGTAACAATTTGTTCATACTTAACATTCTACAATAATATGTATATTCCTGCTAAATTTTATTTAAATATGTAAAAAGATCCTCCTTTTTAGGAGGAAAATCAGTAATTTGTAAATTATTTTTGACGAATTTTTGACGGCAAAACATAACTCCAGCTTAATTTTGGTGGAAGTTTCTACTTATTTACTTCTCACAGGTATCCAAAATCAGATTTGAACTATAGAACCCTGTTTTCGAAGAGCATATTTATATAATTTGAAATGCTCCTCAATCTCTGGTATATAGCTATTTTACTTTTTAATATATGTCATCTATTCTTATTTATATCAAGCTATCGGAAACAAAAAAAGAAACAAATTTATTTATCCTCTATTAAAATATTAGCACCACTTTTATGTTTTTTAAACGTCATTTTACCATGCTTTCCAATAGGCCACATTTCTTCAATCTTATCACTTACTAAAACTTGGCTAACTGCCTCATCGCAATACTTAGATGCTGTATTAATACAATCTCCATATGCCTTTACATCAAATATACCATCTATACCTATCTTAGTAACAATAACATTACCATAGTCTATACCTATGCCACATGTTATTTGCCATATTTTTTCTTCATTTAAAATTTTATTTACAACTAATTTCAAAACATTTAGCATATCGATACCACATAATCCTGCATTTTGAGTCGCTTGTATTTTGGATATCCCCGATTTTTTCCCACCAAAGAACACCATTACTCCATCACCCATAAGATCTATTACATAACCCCTATAATATTTAATAACTTCCAACATAGCTGGCATAAAAGCATGCATAGACATATATGTCTTTTCTGGTCCAATAGTCTTTGCCCTGTTAGTAGACTGTCTTATATCAATAAATAATACCGAATAATTATCACTGTCAAAACTCTCAAATTTTAAAAGATCAGCTTTATATCCTGGTATCCCATCTGAAATAGCCTTATTAGCAAATTCGTATAATCCTTTAACTTTTCGTATATTGTCTTTTGCATTATTAAATTTCTCTCTAGCGATTTTTTCTATCTCTATAATATCAACCATTGTCCCACCTCATATACACTTTATAATTAAACAATTATGAAATTATAAATAAACACAAATGCAAGAATAATTATAAATGAAAATAGAGATACCATAAAATTAAAAATACTCTTATTCACATAATTAAGCTTAGTATTTCTCATAAAACTTAATTTCATCAATTCAAATGAAGCAGATAATAACAAATCATTTATGCCTAAACAACTTATTTTCTTATAATATTCATCTAACGGAATTGAAATTTTACCTTTTTCATTATTAGTTAAATACCATAACTGATTAGGCTTTATATCACCATAATCTATATGCTCTAAGGGGTTATTCTCTGGAGCTAATGTCCTATAACCATACCAAATGGCTCTAGCTGTCATAGTACCATAAACTATTATTAATAATAGCAAAGACCCATCTATAATTGGTATATATTTATATTGATTATAGAATTGTAAAATTTTATCAAAAGTTACACCTATCAGTCCAAAAACTAATCCCATAGTAACAAAAATATAGTATATTTTAACATCTAATGCTCTAATAGTATTACACGTATCATCTATAGCTTTATAGACAAAATTAAGATTATCACTATTTGTCATTTGTAATTACCTCCTTTTAATGCATTAATCAATTTTTTGCCTATATATTTTTATATTTTCTCCCGTTTTTTTATCTACTCTGTATGATAAATAAAAATTTTTCTTTAACCTTTCATCCATAGAATTATATGTATCTACTGAAATCCATATTTCATTGCTACCATCAGAATTTTTTGACGAATTATTTATACAATTTCCTATTGCTTTTATATCTCTAATTTTATCTGTCCCAACTTTAGTAACTATAACTTCTCCAGTATCTATGCCAACTCCAAAAGTAACCGATTTAATATTATTATCAACTAATATAGGATTAACTATTTCTTCAAAAGTCGTTAAAAGATCTTTCCCACAACCTACTGCTAATGATTCTTCATTTAAATATTTTCCACCTACTACCCAACGTATGTTTTTAGGATTACCTTTAAACAATGCCATAACTCCATCGCCAGGTAAATCAACTATACTTCCTCCATATGCTTCTATAATATATATCATTGCAGGCATAATAGCATGGATTGTTAAAAATGTATCTTTAGCTCCTATATCCATTGCTCTATTAGTTGAATCCCTCATGTCAGCAAAAAAGCTAACAAATTTATCCTTTTCATAAGCTCCAAATTTCATTTTGTTAATATCATAATTAGGTATATTATTTGATATATCTTTAGCAAATTTTTTATCAATAGTTAACTCATTTAAAACATTTTTTTTAGCTAATTCAAACTTTTCAGTGACTTCCCTTTTTAATTCATTAATGTCTATATCTAAAAGTTCCATTCATTCACCACCTTTTATAAACCTAATTAACATTTCTCCATAAATTACTATATTCCTGCTTAATTTTACAAATAAAATAAAGCCTAGAGCATTTTACTCTAGGCGATAAACTAAAAATTTATATTTCTTTTAATAAAATGTTAGTCATTTATTCTGTGTTACTTCTATCCACAAATCAATTATATACTTATTTATTTCATCTCTTCTGGAACCGCCAGGAGCTATTTGCTCCATTGAATGAAATTGTTCTTTTAAAAATAAATTAGAATATTTCTTTTCATTTACTGTATCAAGACATTTAATCAAAGAACTATTATTCCTTAATTGATTATCTATTATTCCAGCTAATACAACAAATTGAGTTGTACTTAATTTAACTTTTCCATTCTGTATATATTCAATAGTCTGAGAATCAATCCCTGATAATTTTGCTAGTTTATCTTTATTCCAACCAATACACATTAAAAAACAGCCAATACTCTTTGCAAATATTTCGATCAATTCACCCTTACTTATACTTTTCACATCCATCTAAATACCTTCTTTCATATTTTATATCAATAAATTCTATAAAATCCTCTGTAAAAAATAAAGTTTACCAATAGTATCTTAATCGTTCTAAAATTGGTGTTTAATAATTCCTAATAATCAATTCATCATACCTGTGCTCTTTATCCTTATACTTTCCCATAAGATTATGATTTCTCTGAACCTCATCTACATTAAAATCTTTGTATAAGTCTCTTATGAATCCACAATCATTATACGAAAGAATAAACTTTCCTTTTATATTCTTAAGTACTTCACATAACCTCTTGTGATCCTCTTTAGAAAATTTCACCTGGTAATATCTTTCTGTGCCATAATACGGCGGGTCAAGATATACAAGTGCATCCTCTTTATCATAGACTTTAAGCAAATCCTTAAAATCTTTATTTTCAATTACAACATCAGAAAGCCTCTCCTGAATATCAGTAAGATATTTAATCATTACATTTACATTCTTCTTTACGCATCCATAAGACCTGTGATCACTCCCATAGCTTGTCTTTATCAGCATAAAAAATCGTGCTGCCTTTTGAATATCTGTCATTCCCCTGGTATCATACTGACTTGCAAAATCATAAAACAGCTCTCTTGAATTCAACATAAATGAGAGTTCTCTCTGCAGCTCTCCACAGTGAAATTTCACACACCTAAATAAATTGACCAGGTCACCATTTATGTCGTTGTATACTTCCATGTTGGTCAGTTTGTCTTTTGAGAAAAGAACCCATGCTGCACCCCCGAATACTTCTATGTATCTATTAAACTTTTCAGGGAACCTTTTAACTATTTCCTTCCTGAGTAATTTCTTTCCACCTATCCATCCTATAAAACTATTCATACAGTACCTCCTATGTTCCAGATAATATTATTATATACAAACAGATGTTCTATTTCAAGGTAGAATATGGATAACAAATATGTTATGATATTTATATTATTCATAAAAATAAATTATTATGGATTACTAAAGGAGGGATTTTTATGAATTTAAAAGTAAGAGAAGCGATTGCAAATGATTATATTCACATTAGTAATCTTGTTAGAGAGGTACATAAGTTACATGTCAAAAATAGACCAGATATTTATTTGGAAGTTGATAATCCTTTGATGAAAGATAGATTTGAAGATTTATTGAATAGTAACAATACAAAGTTATTTGTAGTAGAAGATATCTATAGCAACGAGTTGATAGCATATAGCATTGTTCAAATTATGCATCAAAAAAATATTCAGTTACTTGTACCATCTAAATTTGTTTATATAAATGATTTTTGCGTTAAATCAAACCATCAAAAGGCTGGTATTGGAAAATTATTATTCAACCACATAGTAGATTATGCAAAATCAGAAGGCGCTTCATCTATACAGTTGACCGTAAGTGAATTTAATAAAAATGCTATTAAGTTTTACAAAACATTGGGAATGTCAACAAGAAATAGAAAAATGGAACTAAATTTATAATTTTATCACATGATATTCTATTTTTATGAACTAAAATAAACCCCAAGCCAAATTAATGACCCGGGGCTAAAATTATTGAGCTGTATTGGCTGGAGCTGCTGTATTCTGCACGGGAGTTACAGCTCCTTGTATACTAGCAATAGTTTGCTTCAATTTTTCATTTTCTTGTTGTAGTTGGCTTTTTTCACTTTGAAGCTGCGTGTTTTGAGTTTGAAGCTGAGATACCTGAGTTTGAACTGCCGTTTGCCCAGCTGACTTCTTTTCTTCTGGAGTTTTTAAATCATATACTTTATTCTCAATAACTCCGGAAACTATGGTCTTGACATTATCATCCACCCCTATGCCCAGTTTATTCAATACATTATATACATAATCTTCTGCACTCTTTTTCCTCTGGTCTGCAGGGAGTTGTGAAGATACATTTAATTGTGCAGCCTGTCCCACTCCTATTTCTGCATAGTGTTCTATGATGCTTAATATATTTAAAAATTTACTTCCAGGCACCAGTGCCTTCGCTGCATCTGTATACTTTTTAACCTCTTGCAAGCCAGTATCAACCTTTTGTAAAACATCTGCTGTGTTAACACCCTTTTTCTTTAAAAAAGGAAGCAGAACTAATACTGTAGCTCCTACTCCCACGGCCAACCCTAAAACTATAAATAATACATTTAAATTTGTCATTTTTACATTCCTCCATTATCATTTTTTACTTTACATTTTTATAAAAAATTCGCCCTGACTTTACAGGACATGTTGTAAATTATTCTAGTTATTTAAAAATATACTCCATGTTTCTGGTCTTAGAACTCCATCCGTAGGCCTTCCCCAATTTTTCTGTAGATTAGTAACAGCCTGGAAAGTTGGTTCATCATATACTTTTTCTTCATAGGAATCTTTCTTTAAATAGCCATAACTTTGTAACTTCTGTTGTACCCAAAGGACTACATAACTTTTATGACCTTTTACAATAATATTTTGTATCCCCTTTAATGCTGCCATGGTTGCCGGCCCTGCTACTCCATCTACAACCAATCCAGCATTGTATTCAGAGTTTAGATCATACTGTAGCGCCCTTATCTGCTCCACAAGTGGATCTGGTTGTCTTGTACCTCCCAGACTCTTGTAAAAATCCTCTGACATATAATTTAAATCCAGATAACCACCTATGCCAGGTATTTGCCCCTTTTCGGAATACTGCCATATAGCGTATTCATTCCACAGAACAATATTTGGATAACTAACCCCGTAATGAGCCACCCATAAAGGATGCTTGGTTATTTTGCTGTTCAAATATGCCTTTATATAGCTTGGATTACAATAGATAAGTGCTGGTGCTATAGCTGAGATAGTATCCAGACATGCCAGACATGCATCTGTCATGTCCCCGCTGCACTGCTGCTCAAAGTCCAGGACTACAAAATCCGGATTGGCTCCTGCAGCAATTTGCTTGAAAAAGTTTGCCTCCTGGATGGCCTTTGCTATGGTTGTAAATCTGCCAAAATGATAAGCCCCGGTAACAAGTCCCAGGGCTTTAGCATTTCTAATATTCCGTTCGTAGTATTTATCTACAAAAGTACTCCCTTCGGTGGCCTTTGCGATTACAAAGGAATTACCTGCATTTTTAATAAGGTCCATATTTACAGGGCCATTAAGATTGCTTATGTCTACCCCTTTTAACATAAATTATTCCTCCTTACTTTAAAAACTTACCAATAATAATGCCAACTAATACGGTAATAATCTGATTTATTAGACTATCCCATCTCTTAGCTGGCTTTTCTTTTAAACCTTCTAATTGCATTGTCATTTTTTCTATAAGCTGCTTTATATCCTCAAGTGTATCCTTGAAATTTTGAACATCTTTTGCAGTACCTACATTTTCATTCTCTATCTTTTTTAATCTGGATGAATGGTCATTCAACCTTCTCTCATGTAAATCAAAAGTCTCATTTATTTGTTTATGTCTTTCCTCACATAACTTTGCATCATAACATTCACTCATTCCTAGCCTCCTATTTTTTAATATAAAAAAAGCTCTGGATTTCTCCAAAACTCTTTATGTTTTAGCTCATAGTATAAGAATGTTACAAGCCAAAATATCTTATAATCCAATTATTAATTATTTTCATTCTAACGTAAATATTTGATTTAATTAAATGCTTAAGTTATAGAATAAAATACTTATAACATGATATTATTTTGGTATAATCTCAGTTATAACGGTTAATTGGAAAACTTAAAATCACTGTTTAAATTTGAAAATTTATTTTTAAACCCTACTGATGTGTAAATCTTATAATTTGTTGTGGTAACTTCACAAGAAACATTTTTCATACTGTTTATAAGGTCAATACCCTTTTGTGGTCCAAGTCCGAAAACAGTTAATGATAAAATATCTGCCAACATCCCATTATCCGGTACGCTACCATCAATTATAACTGTAACACTCATAACACCATTGTCTACAGGATACCCTGTAAATGGGTTAAGTATATGATGATACCTTTTACCGTTTTGTATAAAATAACGTTGATAATCGCCTGAAGTAGATAATCCTTCATCCGAGATTTTTACAATACCAAGATAATTGCCACTTTGATCACTTCTGGGATGTTGAATACCAATTGACCATGGGTCCCCTGAGCCATTTTTTCCGACAGCATATATAGAGCTGGAACCTAGATCTATCAGCCCACTTTGAATATTATACTTTTTATATATCTTAAATACTTCATCAACCGCAAAGCCTTTTGCAATACCACCTAGATCTATAGACATACCTGGTTGCATAAGCATAACACTATTATCCTTTTCATTGATGCTAATTTTACTGTACCCAATCAGTGGTAGCTTCGATTTGATTTCCTCATCTGAAGGCTTTCTGGCTTTATCAGTTCCTATTTTCCATAGGTTTACTAGAGGACCGACAGTAATATCCCATACTCCATTACTTATTTTTGAATATTTTTGTGAGGCTACTATCATTTTTATTATTTCTGAGTGAACCTTTACATAGTTTTTTCCTGCAGCATTATTAATTTTACTTACATCGCTGGTTGCTATTGTAGAACTTGCCATATCATTAAGCTCATATAACTTTTTTTCACTTTCATCTAATGCTTTTTTTCCATTATCCCCATACGCCCTTAATTTCATAACTGTATCCATAGTTATAAATGTTCGTTCGTATGGTTGGTTGCTAGTACTGTCGCTATTAGAACATGCACTGAGAGGTAAGACAAATAATATACATACTAATATTATACAAACCTTTTTTATCATTAGTATCCCTCCATTGTATTTGATATATTGCTTTAGATGTTATATAGACTTTCGTCTTCTAAATTATCTTATACATTAATTAAAGCTTCATAATTTCAAAGGTTTAATTGTAACTTAAAAAATCCTGTACTACATATTATATAATTCATCATTTAAGCATTAATTCTTAAGTCGTGATAACTTAAAACTGCAACTTAATATTACCATACTATTATTAAAAAAGACAAAAATAAAAAAGCTATCTCTAGCCCTTTGGTACCATCACCCTAACTTCAAATTGATTATCCAAACTATCTATTAATTTGCTTCC